>CAYYBK010000183.1:0-4512 GCA_964470015.1 uncultured Syntrophales bacterium | reverse complement strand
TCGAATCGGCCGCATGTACATTGGTGTCGCCGCAGAGAGTGATGAGGCCGATGCGCTTGCCGCGCATTTGCGAAGCATATGCTTTCTGCCAGTTCCAGTCGGCATCGAAGAACACACACCACCTGTCCAGATAGGCTTTCATCTGGGCCGTCATCGACCAAAAATAAACAGGGCTGCTGTGGATGATCGCACCGGCAGCGAGGATTTTCTCCTGAATTTCCATCATGTCGTCGTTAATTACACAGAGCCCGGTTTTGTTGCATTTTTTGCAGTCTTTGCAGCCGGAAATATGCTTGCGGCCGAGGATTATCTTTTCCACATGCGCTCCGGCTTCTTTAGCACCGGCCAAAGCGCGGCTGAGGAGGATATCGCTGTTGCCTTTAACGCGCGGACTACCCATGATGCCGAGTACTTTCATCTTTTTTCTCCTGCTTAGCGAATTTTATTTCTGTATCCACTGCCGTAAATAGCGCTTATGACCTTTTTTGTAAATATCGAAAATGCCGTAAGCTGCCGGCTGACCAATAGCCGCCGTCTCTTATTGCCGCTGCGCTAGAAGACGAATGTACGTTTCTGGCGCTTCAACGGTCCGGCCTGCCGGTAGTTTTTATGCTCAATTTATTAGCTGACGCTGCCGATAGCAAAATTGTGGAGATGCGGGCAATTACTAAAAGCGGTTTTACCATTAATTATCAGGAAGAAAAGTTATGAAATGTTTTGCTAAATACGGTTTTTGCTTCTCGGCAGGCATTATTCTATTTATGGCTCTTGGTACGCTATGTACGGCGGCAGCATCCGAAGAAAATGGATTTTCAGTTAGTTCCTTGTTATCCGGCGGGAAAGCAACCATAGTAAAGATCATGGTTAATGCCGCCGGCGGCCGGCCGAAAACGCATACCTTAAGACTGGCCTACCCCGTTGCCACTCTGCTGGCTGCCGACTTGTCTTTGTCGGTTAAAAAAGGGTCTTGTAAGATAGAACTGCTGGAAAATGGCAGCCCCGCCGTGGTTCTTGACGCCCGGGAGAAAAAGACAGTTCAGGGCAACGGCCGTATCCGGGTAAATGAAGACGGTGCTGTGCAGTACAGAATGACGGCGAAGCAAGCAAAGGATGTCGCGTTCGACATAGTGTTCATCCCTGTTATGGATGAATTAAGGGTAAGCCGGGCCTATCTGGAAGAAAGATTTTCTGCGGAGGGCGCGGGCCTTAATTTAAGGCTCGAGTGCGCCGCAGGAAATAGTTGCCTTATTCAGGTGCAGAATGTAAGCAAAACGAAAGTTTACCGGAACATTTTATTTCGGATCGATTATAAAGTGATGGTTCAAGGCGATATCCAGGAGAGAAGTAAGTACGGTACTGTTGGAGCCGTGCTTTTGCCCGCACAAAAAGGTGAATGGCCGCTGGGGCTCGTTTTTGGAGAACCGCCGCAAGCGTTGAAATTGGCGCTGATCAAAGTTGATGCCGCCGATCTCGGCGGAATGGCGGCGCCGGCGGCTGAAAGGCGATGCGAGATGTTTATCTCCCTTAGATCCGCCGAAAAATAGCGCCGGCTGTTGATTAGACGGTGCGGGGACAAAAACCGGTTCCGCGCTCAAATACCCAGCCAGCGGACAAAATTATAAGCGATTATTCCTCCTGCGTAGGAAACGGCCAAAGTCAGAATTATGGTGGAATAAAACCATTTGCTGCTGTTCATTTCTTTGCGCAGTACGGCAATTGTTCCCGCACAGGGAATAAAAAGCATCATGACGACGAGGAAAGCGGCGGCGGAGGCATGGCTCATGACCTGCGGCAGCACGTTGACCAGCCCGTCTTCACCCACCGCATAAAGAACGCCCAGTGTGGCAACGACATTTTCCTTGGCTACCAGGCCGGTTAGAAGCGCGGCGATCATTTTCCAGTTCAGGCCCAACGGTGCTCCGACGGATTCCACCGATTTTCCGATTGCCGCCAGCCAGCTCTCCTCCACGGTGCCGGAGGGATAATACGACAAAAACCAGATAATGACGGCGACGCCGAGAATGACAGTTCCTGCTTTACGTACGAACGAGATGGTCCGCGACCGGACAACCATGATGATCGTTCTTAAATCCGGCCGGTGGTAAATAGGCAGCTCCATAATGAACGGCGCATCCTGCATTCGGAGAGCCTTATTTACAAAAATACCGGCTATTCCCAGAGCCACTATGTTTAAAGCCAGAATGCTCCAGGATATATAAGGAGCGTGCGGACCGAAAACAGCGGCGGAAACGAGCGTCAAAACGGCAAGCCGGGCGGTGCAGGGGACGAAGGGAATCAAAAGCAGAGTAATGAGGCGGGCTTTGCGTGTTTCAATAATCCGCGCTCCCAAGACGGCGGGGACATTGCAGCCGAAACCCAGACACATCGGGATAAAGCTCTTGCCGTGCAATCCGACCAGATGCATGATGCGGTCCATGACAAAAGCGGCGCGGGCCATGTAGCCAACATCTTCCAGAAGCGCCATAATAACAAAAAAAATAATCAAAATGGGCAAAAAAGTAATCACCGAGCCGGCGCCGCCGATGATGCCATTCAGCAGAAGTCCCGCTAGCCATACGGGGAACCCGGCCAGTAAAGGTTTGCACCAGTCGCTGAACTGCTGAATTAAACCGTCGAGCCAGTTTTGCAGGGGGATGCCGATCGTATATGTCAGAAAAAAGACTGCCGCCATAACCAGCAGTAAAATCGGAATGCCGAACACCGGTCTGGTTAGAATGTGGTCGAAGCGGTCCGTCACCAGTACCTGTCCCATCTTGAAACGGGATATCGCCGCACGGGATATTTTTTCAATCCAGTCGTAGCGGCCGTTGACGACGGCATGCAGGGAATCTTCATGCTGGGTAAACAACGCCATGATTTCTTTCCAGGAGTCGGCAGGTATTTGTTCCGCCATCTGTTGCGAAACATCGGCGTCGCCTTCCATTAATTTGATGGCGATCCATTCCGGGGTGTAGGGTTCCCGGCAATACGGCCGTACCCGTTTCAAAATCTCTTTATAAACAAGCATATGATCGGCGGATACTTCCGGCAGCAGCGGATTAAATTTAAGCTCTCCTTTGGTGAAGGCGCTGATCTGCACGAGAAGTTCTTTAATGCCGCTGTTGCGTTTGGCGATCATGGGAACAACAGGAATTCCCAAGCATTCCTGCAATGCCCGTGTGTCGATTTGGATGCCCTGCTGGGAGGCGACGTCAAGCATGTTGAGGGCGACAATTACCGGCCTGTTCAGCAAAAGAATTTCAGCAAGAAGGTAAAGGCTTCTCTCCAGCGCTGCGGCGTTTAAAACCAGAACGACAATGTCCGGCTTTTCCCGGATAATGAATTCACGCGCTATCCGTTCTTCTTCGGAAAACGCAGTTAAACTGTATGTCCCCGGCAGATCAACAATACGAATCAGCGTATTTTGATTGCGGTGAAAACCTTCTTTCTTTTCGATCGTTTTACCAGACCAGTTGCCGACGTGCTGAGATAATCCGGTCAGAATATTAAAAACGGTTGATTTGCCGACATTGGGCTGGCCTGCCAAAGCTACAAAAATTTCCTTTTCGACCGGAGATTCACAGACGTCGTTTTTAACCAGCGGCGTTTTGTAAACCATTAATTTTGCCGCTTCGCCCTGGCCTAAAGCGATTTTTGTGTCCGCCACCTGCACGATCAGCAGCCCGCCGGTTACCTGGGCGATTTTAAATTTGGCATTTGTGACGATGCCCATCCCCGCCAGACGGCTGGTTAAAGCCGAACCGCCCTCGATGGAGTGAATAATGCCCTGATCGCCTTCCTGTAATTCTGTAATGGGAATCGGATTGGTCATGTTTCTCCCGTTATGGTCTGAGACGGACATGGTATTTTTTCAGCAGAATTTCCGGCCCGTAGGAGCCCTTGGTCCGGCGCAGATTTTTATTGCCCATATCTTCTTCCAGGTTGAGAAATTTATAGTGTGATAATAATCGTTTGGCCGTATCGTTGAACATAAATTCATAAATACCGTGGTAGCTCCGGGAAGCCTTGGCGAAATGCAGGACAAAAGTATCGGTATTCAGCGGTTCGCCAATGATAAATCCGGCCGGTTGTTTTTCAATGTAATAAAGAGTTCCCCATAAATCAAGAGCGGAAAATTTTTCCAGCGCTTCCCGGCATTGTTCAAAATCCGTTTTATTGACTTCCAATCCGGAATCGTCCTGCCAGATCTGCAGAACATCCATCGCCTGCCGGGTATTTTCTCCGGAGATCATCTCCGCGGCGGGATCGTATGCGGAAAAGAACTGATTCAAATGATTCCGGTGGCGGACAAATTGTTTCCCCTGGAACGAAGCCATTTTTTCCGTCAGGTAAATGTAGTCGGATTCACTATCATCACAGCTTGCGGCGAACTTGTCTTCCGGGAAGAAGGGAAGCCATTCCGCGGGAATGGGAAAGAAGTCTTGTTGTTTGTTCAAAAGATTTTCGAACGTATTGGGCTGGCAGTTGCGCAGGTCGTTCAGCGGCATTATG
>CAYYBK010000182.1:0-4521 GCA_964470015.1 uncultured Syntrophales bacterium | reverse complement strand
ATTGGCTGAACAGGAATCGTTTGCCGCTTTCGGTGACAAGTTGCTTTACGCGGAAAAATGTGTCGAAGAGCCGCGGCACATAGAAATCCAGATTCTGGCAGATGAAAGAGGCAATATTGTTCATCTCGGCTCACGGGATTGTTCTGTTCAGCGGCGTCACCAAAAGATTATGGAGGTAGCTCCCGCGAATCTGCCCCCGAATACGATGCAGAAACTTTATGAAGCGGCTCTGACTGTCGCCAGGCACGCTGATTACACCAATGCCGGTACGGTGGAATTTCTTGTGGATCGCAGAACGAATGATTTCTGGTTTATGGAGATAAATGCACGGCTGCAGGTTGAACACACCATAACCGAGGAAATAACGGGCGTAGATATTGTGCGGCAGCAGATATGGATTGCTGAAGGCGATCCTTTGGAGTTGGAACAGAAAGAAATACAACTGACCGGCCGGGCAATTCAGGTCCGGATAAACGCCGAGGATCCGCAAAATAATTTTATGCCAGAGGGCGGGCGGATTGTCGAAGCTTATCAGGCCCCAGGCGGTCCCGGTGTGCGACTTGACGGGATAGTTTATCCGGGCTATCGGATTCCATCCGAGTACGATTCTCTGATGGTTAAGTTGACCGTGCGCGGCTACGATTGGGAACAGACGGTAAACCGTTTGCAAAGGGCGTTGCGCGGATTTACATTTTTCGGAACGAAGACGACTATCCCTCTTTATCTCAATATCTGCAATGAACCCGATTTCCAAAGCGAGAACTTCTGCATCAATTACGTGGAAACCCATCCGGGGATATTTGTCTTTGAAAACGGAACCGCAGAGAATACGGAAACGGTTAACGGCCGCGTGCATAAAGGGGAAATTCACTCTCCGGTGAAAGGCGTAATCAAGAATATCTATGTGGAGTGTGGTGAAGTGGTAGAGGAAGGCGATCTTCTCATGACCCTGGAATCCATGAAAATGATTTGCAGCATTTATGCGGAAATGAGCGGTGAAGTGGACTCAATTCCGCTGAACTCGGGGGATGCAGTGGATTTTAAGGGCATCCTGCTCACCATAAAAAAGACGTGTTGATGATGTCTAGAGCCGGTTGAAGCACAAATTATTTTCTTTCCGCACAGGCTTCTTTGCCGACATTATACCAGATATTGCCCTGAAGGATGAGCAGCCAGCGCAGATTGGTTTCAGCGACGGTATGAATAGTCCTGCCGGAGTTATCGAAATACGCAAACTTTACAAAACGGATCAGCTGACCGGAACAGTCGATTTCGCATAATATTTCAATGAATTTGAAATCACGGACGTTTTTACCTTCCTGCTGCAAGTATTCCCTGATCATCTGTGAATACTGGCTTTTGCTTGCCGGTGCAATCTTGATCCAGATGGCCTTTATGCCTGGTGCCGGCGATGTTATCCGGGAGACATCGGCAAAGACGGCATCGCGATATTTCGTGTAGCCGGTTACCCGCCAGTTATCCGTCATCTTTTCGGCGCAAAGCGTTGCCGGTGCCAGCGCAAAGAAGAACACGGCGCAAAAAATTATTTTATACCGTGATGAAATTTTCATAGGGCTTCCGATTCCTTTCTTCTCTTTGGGGCAGGTCAATAGAGCCGATGCCATGAGAACTCACTTTGGAATTTTCCGGCCGGCCTGCTTCAAAATTATTCTAGGAATTTCCGATTCGCAGGGCACGGCTGTCTGGCAGAGTCCGCAGCCGTAACCTGCAAAGTTATAAATTTCCTGGACGTAACGGCCGCAGGTGCCTGCCGCATGGTCCCAGCATTTTACCTTATCATGACCTGCCGCAGTAATGGCGCCGACCGGGCAGCGTTTCCGGCAGGCGGAGCAGGAACCGTTGAAGTAAAACAGGCAATAGGCGTGATGATCGGTGTAAGGTCTTGCTGTTGCAGGGACGACCAGCCTTGCCACCGCCGAACCCACGCGATGCGCCTTGCCTTTTGGTGTAATCAGCCCGTCACACAGGCCGAATGTTCCCAGGCCCGACGCGTACGCGGCATGGCGCTCCGACCACTTGGATGAATAGACATATTGGGATGATTTGCCCCAGCTCCATTCCGGAAGCAGCAAGGGGGCCACGGCCGGCACCCCTTTCTTTTCCAGTTCGCGGACAACGTGTTTTCTCAGGCTGTTATTGAATTCCTCTCCCGGAAACCGGGCTTGTACCCACCGCCGGGATGGATAAAAATTTTCTTTGCCGTTGTCGGCCTTTGTTGATGCGCGATGCGGCAGGACCCAGCTGATGACCGTCAGATCGGCCGGTTTGACCTCGGAAAGGGGAAACTTGAGCAGGAAGGCTTCGCGCGGCGTCCAATGTTCTTCTCCGACGGTTTCTTTATAGCTTTCGTAGAGATGATCAGCACCGGAAGAAAAACCGATCAGCGGTTCATCCCATGCTTTTTCTTCAATTTCCATACGGAGGGAGTTTTCGGGAGAGTTATTTACAAAAGCCTTGATGAGATCAACCAACCAACTTTGCGGGTCGTTATTGGCCATAGGATGCTCCTGAACAGCCGCGACAGTTTTGCGCTGAGAAATATTTTTTGTTATCTTGATTGTTAAAAAAATCTCTTTTCGTGATGGAGTATATGAATAATGCTTTGGTGTGTCAAAAGGATTTTAATCCGGCAAAGCAGGATAGTTCGCAGATAAAGTCTTTATTCAGTCTATGGCATAAGGAAATTCCGTAACACGGGTTTTATCGGAATTAAGGCCTGCCGATCATTTTTTACTTTTTGTTTCCGTTATATCATGAAGATAAGTGTACCGGGATTGATTAAAAAAGCCGGGATGTGTAGTAATGAAAACTACACATCCCGGCTTTTTTAAAATTAAATCGGCAACTGCAGGACTTATTCGGAGAAAATGCTGAAAAATTTCTTTAAAGCCGGTTTTTCCATTGCTGCTACTGCCTCCAGTTCACCGGCATCCAGCCAGACGCCTTTACATCCTGAGCATTCATCTACTTTGATGTTCTTGTAGTCTATTTCAATGAGCTGCATGCCGCATTTGGGACAACGCATATAATGTAAATCTTGCAGCCTCTTTCTTTCTTCCTTGGCGAGATTTTTCTGCTTTTCCTCTTCTATTTTCTGCTTTCGTTCAAATTCTTTCCGGGCGATATATTCTTCCTCTTTATTAATCTTTTGAAATGACATCTTCCCCTCCCAAAAATTTCGGCGATATCGATATGGTTAAATTAATTGCATTGCAAAAACTTTAATTTTTATGCTCGCGAGTATATGAAGAAGGCCTTTTAGTGTCAAGGGGATTTTAAAAACGGGATTGCTATAAAATACTTGCAATTAACGATGATTAAATCTAATTTATAATAAGATGGTTAACGGAAGCGAAAATGCTGCTTATTGCAGTGGATTTGTTGATGGAGCAAAGTGCCGGCCTTATGTTGAGTTGCCGGTAAATATTTAACAGCCAAATGCGCAAAATATCCAAGGAGTTTCTATGTGGGAATATACCGATAAAGTCAAAGAACACTTTCTTCATCCGCACAATGTCGGGGAAGTAGAAAATCCTGATGGTCAGGCGGAGGTCGGTTCTATCGCTTGCGGCGATGCCCTGAAGCTTACGTTCAAGCTCGATGAAAATAAAAGAATCAAGGAGGCGAAATTCAAAACATTCGGTTGCGCCAGCGCCATTGCCACATCTTCCGCCTTGACTGATATTATCAAAGGGATGACGCTGGAAGAAGCTTTAAAGGTGACTAACCAGGACATCGCGGAATATCTGGGCGGGCTGCCGCAGGAAAAAATGCACTGCTCGGTTATGGGTAAACAGGCGCTGGAAAAGGCGATCGAAAATTATAAAGGGGCGCCGTCAATCGAGCCGGGAGCAAAAATTATCTGCGAATGCTTCGGCGTTACCGATAAAGAAATCGAAAGAGCCATCCGGGAGAATAATCTAACCACGGTGGAAGAAGTGACAAATTATACCAAGGCCGGAGGCGGCTGCGGAAATTGCCACGAAGCAATTCAGCAAATCATCGAAACATTGCGAAACGAGACAAAAGTACCGGCAGCTCCTAAATTGACCAATCTGCAAAAAATCCGGATGATTGAAGAAACAATCGAACGGGAAATCCGCCCTTCGCTGAAACATGACGGCGGAGACATTGATCTGGTAGATGTTGTCGGCAATCGGGTCATCGTGGCTACGCGCGGTGCCTGCGCCACCTGCAAGGCTTCGGATATTACTCTGAAACATTTTGTTGAGCACCGGCTGCGGGAACTGGTTTCATCTGATATCGTGGTCGAGGAGGTGGCCAAATGAAAACGATTTATCTGGATAACAATGCCACAACGCAAGTAGCCCCGGAAGTGTTGGAAGTTATGCTGCCTTATTTTAGCGAATTATACGGAAATCCATCCAGTATGCATTCCTTCGGCGGTCAGGTAGCCCGAAAAATTCAGATAGCCCGCGAGCAGGCGGCTGATCTGATTGGCGCATCTCCGGAAGAAATTGTTTTCACCAGTTGCGGTAC
>CAYYBK010000181.1:0-4542 GCA_964470015.1 uncultured Syntrophales bacterium | reverse complement strand
ATAACTGCGGCGCCGCTGCCCAGTTCATGTTTCCTCATCGTCGCCAGCACCTGGTCGGCTTCGGTTACTGGACAAAAAACAACCAATTTGCCCTCATTGGCCAAGAAAAGCGGATCAAGACCAATTATTTCACAAAGGCCACGCACATTTTCGCGCACTGGGATATCGCGCTCAGCAATACTGATCAGTACCCCGGAACCCCGGGCAATTTCCGTCAAAATAGCCCCCAGGCCGCCGCGGGTCGCGTCACGCATGCAGTGAATATGCGGGCTGGTCTGCAATATCTCCGCAACAAGCCCGTTCAGCGGTGCCGAATCGGAAAAAATATCCGCCGCAAACACCAGATTTTCTCTGGCCTGAATTATGGCGGCGCCGTGATCACCAATGGTGCCGTTCAAAATGATCACATCACCGGGTTGAATGCTTTTCACGGACAGCAATCCGCCATATTCAACAATCCCGATGCCGGATGTATTGATATAAACGCCGTCTGCTGCCCCCCGGGGAACAACCTTAGTATCGCCGGTGACAATATTGACACCGGCTCTGCGGGCCGCTTCCGCCATCGATAAAATTATTTTCCCCAGCTCGGCAACCGGAAATCCTTCCTCCAGAATATAGCCGGCGCTTATAAACAAAGGTTTTCCACCGCAGACCGCGAGATCATTTACCGTTCCGTGCACGGCCAGTGAACCGATATCGCCGCCGGGGAAAAAAATTGGGCTGACAACATAAGAATCGGTTGTAAAACAAAATTTGCTATTGCCGCTGGAAAATACCGCGCTGTCTTCCAGCCTATCCAGATACGAATTGCTGAAAGCCGGAAGGAACATCTCGGCGATCAATTCACTTGTTAAAAGTCCGCCGTTGCCGTGTTCCAGTAATATTCTTTCGTATTTCATTTTGATCCCTTTCTGCGCCGCTTCTCTGCTGCAATCATACGGTATAAATTCCCCCCGTCCGGATTCTCCGCCGCCGGGGATCAAGTTCACTTCATTAACGATCCGGCAACCACCGCCTGGCCCAGCGCCACACCCCCATCGTTAGCCGGAACCTGTTTATGATAATAAACATCAAATCCGGCACTCTCCAAACCGGTAATCGTCAGCAACAAAAGGAGCCTGTTTTGGAAACAGCCGCCGCTCAGGGCGGTGCGATTTATGCCGGTTTGTTTTCTTATTTGTTTCGCCGTTGCAACGAAGGCATCGGTAAGAGTTACGTGGAAAGAAGAAGCGATTCTGCTTCTTTCCGTACCTCGCATAATTGCATCCACCATCGCCCTCACCGCCGGCGCCATGTCGAGGATCAGGCCGCCGTCTTTGTCGCACGCAACTTCAAAAGGAAGAGGTTCCCCTCCCTCAGTTTCAGCGGCCGCCGCTTCCAACTCCATCGCCGCCTGTCCCTCGAAGCTGACCCGGCTGCGCAGGCCGATAAGCGCCGCCACACCGTCAAAAAGCCTTCCCAGCCCGGAAGTCAGGGGGGTGTTGATGCGGCCGGCAATAATTTTGTCCAGCAGTTCATTTTTACTTTTGTCCATATCCATTCCCAGTCTGCCGGCAACCGATATCCAGGATGCTCCGTAGGCGCTTTGCAGCAGGCCGGCGGCAATCCGCCACGGTTCATGAATTGCCTTCTCACCGCCGGGCAGCGCAAAATATTTCAAATGGCCCCGTCGCCGGAATTCTCTTTGATTAGCCACGAGAAATTCACCGCCCCAGGCATGGCCATCGAGACCGAAACCCGTGCCGTCCATCGCTATGCC
Source organism: uncultured Syntrophales bacterium (assembly GCA_964470015.1). Classification (GTDB taxonomy): domain Bacteria; phylum Desulfobacterota; class Syntrophia; order Syntrophales; family Smithellaceae; genus MVRV01. Next base: position 2,780 of record CAYYBK010000181.1, on the reverse strand, counting down.
GATGACGTTTCCGGAAACACCATTTTCTGCAAGGCAGCCGGCGATATGGGCGTGATGATGCTGTACGCGAACCACTTTCACCCCGTTAAGTTTTTCCGCGACTCTTGTCGAATAATAATCCGGATGATAATCGCAGGCAATTATGCCGGGATCAGTTTCGGTAATCTTTTTTAGCAAAGATAGGCTCGCGTGAAAAAAATCTCTGGCCTGCGGCGTTTCCATATCTCCGAGGTGGGCGCTTAAAAAAGCAAAGTTACCCTTCACAATGCATTGCGTCACCTTCAGCTGCGGTCCCAGCGCCAACACGGCAGGAAAGGATTCTTTCAGCTCAACCGGCAGCGGGACGAATCCACGGGAGCGCCGCAAGAGCTGTCTTCTTTCCCCCGCAGCCATAACAATGGAATCATCACAGCGGACTAAAATATCCCGATTATGGATCAAAAAGTAATCGGCGACTCCCGCCAGCCGCTTCACGGCCTCGCGATTGCCGATGCAAATCGGCTCATCGACCTGATTGGCACTGGTCATCACCAGCGCGGTAAAATTATTTTTCAGGAGCAGATAATGCAGCGGCGTATAGGGGAGCATCACGCCGATATTGGGCACGCGCGGCGCCACAAGGGAAGAGATCATTCCGCCTTCTTTTTTTTGCAGCAATACTATCGGTCGCTGGGGAGAAGCAAGCATCCTTTCCTCTTCCGCATTGACCAAACCAACCTTCCTTGCATCTGCCAAGTCGCCAACCATAACCGCCAGCGGTTTTTCTTCCCGGAATTTGCGCGACCGCAGCCGCCTTAAAGCTTCATCATTGGCGGCATCGACGCTCAGGTGAAAACCGCCCAGTCCTTTAATGGCCAGAATTTTACCGTCCCGCAGCAATCTTACGGCAACGCCCAAGGGATCAGCGGGTTTGATTAGTGTACCGTCACTTGCCAGAATACTGATTTCCGGCCCGCACTGCGGACAGGCATTTGGCTCGGCATGAAAGCGCCGGTCGGCCGGATTTTCATATTCCGCCCGGCATTGCGGGCACAGCGGGAAACAGGCCATGGATGTATTGCTGCGGTCATAAGGAATGGCGCGGATTATCGTCAGCCGCGGGCCGCAGTCCGTGCAGTTGATGAAGGGATAACGGTAGCGCCGGTCGGCCGGATCAAACAGCTCCTGGAGGCAATTTTCACAAACAGCGATTTCCGGCGGAATGTGCACATTGCCGGCACCGTCCGCAGCACTGTCAATAATCCGGAATTGATCGTCACTTCGCGCCGCCATTTCGGCGGCGGAAACATGCGTTATTTGCGCCTGCGGTGGCAGCTGTTCGCGGACTTGGGACAAAAATGATTCCACAGCGTCCGCAGTCCCTTCTATTTCCGCCAGTACTCCTTCCGGGCGGTTTTGTACGAATCCGCGCAAATTGTTGCGGACAGCCAACCGGTAAATAAAAGGCCGGAATCCGACACCCTGAACAACGCCGGCAAACAGATAACGAAATCTTTTGATCACTTCTTTATTTCTTGAAGGCATTTATGCGATCCGTAAGCCAATTAATCCAGGCCCCGAGGCCTGTTTCCGTCTTACAGGATATTTCAAATATTTTCAGCTCTTTATTGATCGAAAGCGCGTCGCGCCTTGCCTTGTTCAGATCAAAGTCCACATAGGGAAGCAAATCAATCTTGTTGATGATCATCACCGCCGATTCCTGAAACATCAAAGGATATTTGGCGGGCTTGTCGGCACCCTCCGGGGTGGAGAGAATCATGATCTTGGCATTTTCACCAATCTTGAATTCGGCCGGGCAGACAAGATTGCCGACGTTTTCACAGATGAGCAAATCAATTTGAGCAAGATCAAAAGCAGGCAGCGCCTCACGGATCATATTGCCGTCAATGTGGCAGGCACCTCCGGTATTAATCTGTACCACCGGAACACCCAACCCGGCGACACGATCGGCATCGTAAGTATCCTGAATATCGCCTTCAATCACGCCGATGCTGTATTTATTCTGCAGAGCCATTATTGTCTTTTCCACAAGCGTTGTCTTTCCCGCACCGGGAGAGCTCATGAGATTAATGACGTAAACTTTGTTTTTATCAAACAGCGTCCTGTTTTCCTCGGCAATCCTGTCGTTGGCATCGAGCACATTTCTTACGACCGTAACTTTCACTTTCTTTATCCCTCCCTCAATAATACTTATAATGAGCAGAACAGCTGCCTTCCGAAGAAACCATGCACGGGCCGACCGGATTCAGCGGTGTACAGATTTTTCTAAATAAAGGACATTGTTCCGGTGTTTTGATTCCCCGTAAAATATCTCCACAGCCGCACCCCTGCGGCTCGACTGGATCAATATCCGGGATGGTAAATTTTTTGCGCGGATCATAAGCCTCATACGCCGCACGCAAAACAAGCCCGCTGTCCGGAATTATCCCAATGCCCCGCCATTCCACATTATCCGCCTGAAAGACGGATTTGACCAATTCCATCGCCCGAACGTTGCCCGCCGGTTTCACACCGCGGCTATACTGAATAGCCACGGCAAATTCATCCTGGGCAATTTGCTCCAGAATCATCCAGATGCCTTCCATGATATCCACCGGCTCAAATCCGGTGATCACGGCCGCACATCCGGCTGCCGGAATCATCCGATAGGCTTCGGAACCGATCATCGTACTGACATGCCCGGGGCAAATGAACCCGTCAATATTCAGGCTCTGATCGGTAATCAGAGCACTGACAGCCGGCGGAACGGTCTTATGAACGGAAAACACAGAAAAATTATT
>CAYYBK010000180.1:727-4566 GCA_964470015.1 uncultured Syntrophales bacterium | reverse complement strand
CGATTCCCGCCGTGGACATGATCGATCAGGTCGTTGGCGTGGGGACATGTTCCGGGGCGGACACGGACAAATTCAAGAAGTTCGGGCTGACCGCCATAAAGGGCAGGCATGTTCGCGCGCCGCTGATCAAGGAGTGCCTGGCGAATATCGGGTGTAAAGTTGTCGATATCGTCAAGAAGCATAATATCGTCGTTCTCCAGGGGGTTGAGGCATACGTCGATCATGCCCGAAGAGAGAAGCGCACTATTCATGCAGTCGGAGACGGGACTTTTATCGTGGATGGACGCAAGTTCGACCGGAGGAAGATGATGGCCGCCAAGCTTCCCGATGGCCTCTAGCGATTGTCGCGCCATGAGGTCTTCCACCGGCCGCCGCCCGGGACAGCAGCACCAGTGGACTTATTCTTTCGGCGGACGACTTCATGCCTGACGGGAGAGGCAATAGAAATTATAAGGAGGAATAATCAGTTTGGAAAATAAATCAATTCATGATTTTGACTTCAAGTTGATCTGCGAATATTTTTCCAATTTAGAACGGCAAGGACCCGGCAGCCCGGAGGTAACCGTTAAGGCCTTGAGCTTTATCGACAATCTGACAAACGAATCACGCATTGCCGATCTTGGCTGCGGGACGGGCGGTCAGACGATGGTCATGGCTGATCATACGCCGGGGCAGATAACGGGTATTGATTTATTTCCCGTCTTTGTAGATCTGTTTAACATTAATGCCCGGAAATTGAACTTTCAGGACAGAGTTCGCGGCATCGTCGGTTCGATGGACAACCTTCCCTTTTCGGATGCAGAATTAGACCTAATCTGGTCGGAAGGGGCCATCTATAATATCGGTTTTCAATGCGGCTTGCACGAATGGCGCAAGTTTTTGAAGCCGGGAGGCTATATCGCCGTTTCCGAGGCTTCGTGGTTTACCGAAGAGCGGCCAGAAGAAATTGATGCGTTTTGGAAGGATGCTTATCCGGAGATAGACACTATTGCAACGAAGGTCGCTCAGATGCAAAAGGCGAAATATATTCCCGTCGCTGCTTTTATTCTGCCGGAAAATTGCTGGATGGAACATTTTTACGATCTGCAGGTTCCTGCACAAAAAACTTTCTTGAAAAAATATGCCGGCAATAAAACCGCAGAAGGTCTCATCGCCTATCAGCGGCATGAAGCCGAGTTATATCAAAAATATAAAGAATTTTACGGCTATGTTTTCTATATCGGCAAAAAGATTTAACTTTATGGGGCAAAGTTACGTTTTGGAAGCCCATCCACAACGGCACGATTCCGGATGCAACCAATTGCATCCTCTTTCCCCCAATTGAGCTTCTTCTTGCCTTCCGACAGGAAGGCCGAACAATGAAGTAACGTTTCTCAGCGGAAGGAGAACCCGGAGGAAAATTCAGTTATGCCCAGAAAAATGCTGATTTCAGGAATTATACTGCTGCTTTTGTTTTCCGCCTTTCCCGCCGCCGGTAAAAGCTTCGAGACCGACCGCCTGATCGTCAGAGATATTGCCGGACAGCTGGCGCCGGGAAAATTTGAGCAGCTCGCCGCCCGCATTGATGCAACCCTGGCGGAAGTCATTAATTTCTGGTCCGCCCAGCCCAAAAGCACAGAGCTGGGGAAAATAATCGTGGAACTGGAACAGCCACTTCCGGGGGATGTAGCCACTTCTTTTTTCCTGCAGCGGCAGGAAAACGGCCGCAAAGTCCGGGTTATCCGGGTTTTTGGCGGCACTGATCATCCCCGGCAGCTGGCGCATAAATTGACCAGCGCGCTTTTCCCTCACCCCGACATCCTGATCCGCAATATGATGGGAGAAGCTGCGGAAAGCCGTTTCGGCAATCCCTTGTCTTTCCCCATGTGCGGTTTCAATAAAAATGAATGGGTTATGGCTCTGCTGCAGGCGGATGCTTATATTCCCATTGCACATATGGGCCCGGAACAGGGCGATTGGGGCAAGGAAATCGTCAATAATACGCCCACGGTCAAGGACCGCCGCAGGCAGCATGCCTGTTATCTGGAAGCTGGTTCCTTCGGTGAATTTCTGATTAACGCTTACGGCATCGAGAAAATGAAAAAATTTTACCGCCTGTCCAAAAATAAACCACGTCCGTGGGAAGAGGCTTTCGGCGCCGCACTGGAAAACCTGGAAGCAAAATGGCTGGAAGAGATAAAATTATCCACCGGCAGCAAAGCGGCAAATGTTGCCACACTTTTAAACTTATGGAGAATAAATCCCGGTACCGCCTGTTTCGCGGCTCAGGACCTGGCAGCCGGGAAATAAAAGATATCAGAGGTCAAAGTCAAAATGATTGAAAAAATGGATCATATCAATATCGTCGTCAGCGATCTGGACGCCGCCAGAGATTTTTTTATTAAGCTCGGCTTCCGGGAGGTTATATCTTCCCGTCTTTCGGGAGAACAGTTTTCCATCGTAACCGGCCTGGCGGATATCGATGCAAAATTCGTTGGTCTTAATCTGCCGGGCTCAAAAACGAACCTGGAGCTGATCGAATATTATTCGCCCCGCGGCGGGAAAGACCCACAAATCGGCCGGTCCAACCAGCTGGGATACCGCCATCTGGCATTTGCCGTCGACGATATCGAAGCGGAAGTGGCGCGTTTGCAAGCCGCCGGGGTGGTTTTCAAAAGCGCCATTCAGGTATGGGAAAAAACGGGGAAAAAGCTGGTGTACTTTTACGGCCCCGACGGAATCCTGCTGGAATTTGCCCAATATCCTCAGTAAACGACGCAAGCTCCTATTCTTTTCTTATCTTAACCGAATGGGCGTGGGCATCCAGGCCTTCCATCGCGGCAAAATGAGCGGTCTTGGCCCCAAGCCTGTCTAACGCCTCCTGCGTAAAATGCAGAACGCTCATTCTTTTCATAAAATCATAAACTCCCAGCGGCGAAGAAAAACGCGCCGTGCCCTCGGTCGGCAGAATATGGTTGGTACCGGCCGTGTAATCGCCCAGTGCTTCCGGCGTGAAAGAACCCAGAAAGACAGCGCCGGCGTTGCGCACTTTTTCCAAAAGAGCGGTCGGATTTTCGACCATCAATTCCAGATGCTCCGGCGCAAAAACATTGGCCAGCTCCACAGCGGCATCTATGTCCGGGGTGATGATAATCGCCCCGTATTGGGCCAACGACTTTTCCATGATCGCCGTGCGGGACAATTTTTTGAGTTGTCCCGCCACTTCCTGCGCAACTTCCCGCGCCAGATTTTCCTCCGGTGTAAAAAGAACGGCGGCGGCCATTTCGTCGTGCTCCGCCTGCGAAAGCAAATCGGCGGCTATGTATGCAGCTTTAGCCGTTTTATCAGCTATCACGACAATTTCACTGGGTCCGGCGATCATATCGATATCCACCTGGCCGAAAACAAGTTTTTTGGCCGCGGCGACATAAGCATTGCCGGGGCCGACAATTTTGTCCACCCGGGGAATTGATTTTGTGCCATAGGCAAGCGCCGCAACCGCCTGCGCTCCGCCGACCTTAAAAATACGGTCCACGCCGCTTACTTCCGCTGCGGCGGCAATCAGCGGATTGAGCCGGCCGTCGCGGGCGGGACTGACCAGCACGATTTCTTCGACCCCGGCGATATGCGCGGGAATGGCGCCCATGAGCAGTGTCGAAGGATAAAACGCCTTGCCGCCGGGCGCATAGATGCCGATGCGCTGCATTGGCAAAATCCGCTGGCCTAATCTTATCCCCTCTTCATTCGTAACGAACCAGCTCGCCTCAATCTCGTTACGGTGAAACTTTTCAATCCGCCCGGCCGCGAGTCTGATCACGTCCAGATCTTCCGGCCTGACCTGGGCCAGCGCCGCCTTTTTT
>CAYYBK010000180.1:0-717 GCA_964470015.1 uncultured Syntrophales bacterium | reverse complement strand
GAACTTTTTCGTATAATGAAACAAGGCATCATCACCTTTGCGGGCGACATCTTCAACGATTTCGGCAACGGCAGACAGGAGCGCGGGCGTTAAGGCGCCTCCTCTTTGGCGCAGCTTGCGGAAAAATTCATCAAATTCAACGGCATCGGCCTTGATTATTTTCATTTTTACTTTACCCTCTTAATATCCGCACCCAGGGCGGAAAATTTCTTTTCAATGGACTGATACCCGCGATCAATGTGATAAACGCGGGAAATTTCCGTCGTACCCTCCGCAACCAGCGCGGCGAGCAGCAGGGAAGCGGAAGCCCGCAGATCGGTCGCCATCGTCTGGGCACCATGCAATGCCGGCACGCCCCGGACAACGGCGCTGCCGCCCTGAATAACGATATCCGCTCCCATCCGCATCAATTCGCTTACATGCATAAAACGGTTTTCAAAGACAGTTTCCGTAATCACGCTCAGGCCCTCACCAACAGAGAGGTAGGCCATGATTTGCGCCTGCAGATCCGTGGCAAAACCCGGGTAGGGCAGCGTTTTGATATCGACACTTTTTATTCTTTCTCCGCCGGTCGCCTTCAGGCCGCCGGCGATGGATGTAATGCTCATCCCCGTATCGCGCAATTTGTTGATTAAAGCTTCTAAATGCTGGGGATTGCAGCCGAGAATGCTGATCTCGCCGCGGGTGATGCCGGCGGCAATCATGAAAGTGCCGGCT
>CAYYBK010000179.1:0-4632 GCA_964470015.1 uncultured Syntrophales bacterium | reverse complement strand
GATTGCATTCTTCCTTTCATATCCTTTGATCTTTGGCGGTATATCGTCAACATCGACTTCGGAAATAATTTCAACCGTTTCCATGACTTCAGCGGGTCTCATGGCAATCTGCAAAGTTTTTCTCTGAACAGGCGCAAATCCGAATCCTTCAATTACTTCTATTCTTATATTGGCGGTCTCCGCCGGAATCTGCGCAGGTAATTTTGTCTTAAATTCAGCGTATTTTTGTTCACCGGGCTTTATATTGCCGATAAATCTTTTTTCCCCCAGATAGCTTACCAGTTCCTTGCTGCCTGATAGAACCACTTGCACATCTTTTGCGATGCCATTGCCGGTGTTATTGATGTTTACACTCAGTATAATTTCTTCCCCGCCATCAAGAATGCGGTTATTGTTTTGGTCTTTCAGCTGCGTGACGAATACTAATTTCGGCAACTGTGAAACCACTTCAACGGTTTCTGTTACTTCTGCCGGTCGCAGCGTTAAATCGACAGATTTTTTCTCGGCAGGTGAGAAGCCTCTGCTTTCCCTGACCTCAATGCTGATACTGGTTCTTGCCGAATTAATTTTTGCCGGCAGCGTTGTTTTGAGAACTACTACTTTTGTCTCCCGGGCGGTGATATCGCCCAATACATGCTTTTCGCCTAAATAACTGACAATCTCCTGGTGACCGGACAGCAGTATCTGTACTCCTCTTGCAACCTCTTCACCGTTATTGGTGATCTCCATTTTTAGTATGGCTTCGCTACCGCCTTCAAGCTCCGGTTTGCCTGCTGGATCGGTTATAGACACTTTGTAATCAAGTACCGGCGGCCGCAATTGCTTATTCTCCGCAGTCTGCTCCTTTGCTTTTAAGTTTATGATTGTTGTATCGGCAGGCATAAACAGACTGCCTTCATGAAATTTGGCAATTGAATAACCACTCCCGCTGCCAACACACAACGGACCGCCACCGCCGATGGAATAAAAAGAACCCAGCATATTCTTATCAAAATCGATATAATCAAACAGCATCTCATGTTTCCAAGCAGAAGTTCCAACGACCATCCAGCTTACAAAATAAGTTGCTTCGTATTTGATCTGGTTATTCTCTTGCAGGGTCAAAGAACCCTCCGTAGCAGTGGAGAAGACCGGAGTGCCATTCCATGTCATATGCGGGTCCACTTTAAATTTGATCTCAAAATTTTCCCGGTCAATGTAAAGTATGTCCGTAAATTTGATAGAATGGACAATCGCCCAGCCGGGGATAGGCCCGCCCTGAAGATAGAACCCAAAGCCGCGCTTCAGCAGATCTCTTTTTTCCGGTTCTGTCTGATATAAATCAATATCTCTGTGGAGATTATTTTTAAGCATATTGTACAGTTTTCCCAGGATCTCCTGCCTCTGGGCAATTGACTGAACAACGTCGCAACGTTTGTTCTCACAAAGCACTGCATCTTTTAGCGGTAACGTTGCGCAGCCCCAGGTTGCCGAAACAATAATAATTATCAGCAATAATTTAATTTTCTTCATATATGTCCTTGATATATTTCCCATAGTTGCCACAATAATAATTCTTTGCACATTACGACTTATGCGAGCGGTCTCCAACAATATTAAGATTGCAGGCTTGAATTTTTCGCCCAGTTTACCTTAAGTTAATCCTTGCTAAAGATTTACCATTTGCGAGAAAGTATATCTATGAAAAAATTTAATGTTTTATTTTACGTAAAAATTCCCTGCATTTGACTTTCCTCTAATCTTCATCCGACCAGCTTTAAATATTTTATATTGTTAAATATTTTTAACGAAACCATGCTACTGAAATTGTGAGCATGCGTCATGCATAAGCATATATTGCCGCCAACTGTATTAATTTGATTTTTCCAAAATTCAGGCATAAAATAGACTGCAAATAGAGTTTATGGCTTTAACCGGTTGACTATGCGTTGAAATCCTCGCTCCGGAGGTCGGAAGAACGGTTTATGCGAACCCTGTATTTCAAAAAAGTGCAGGGTTTTGTTTTCATAAAATATTGCTGAGTGATTCTTATGAAAAAGCTTCTTGCCGCAGTCATAATTATTTTGATCGGCCTGCTAGCGGGTTGTGTGGGACCGTTGATAACGGCCGCCGGAAAAGGCGATGACCGGGAAGTGAAAGCGCTGCTCGACGGCGGAGCTGACATCAATGCCAAAGGAGGGGCTGCCACGCCATTAACCTTAGCCATATTCTATCGCCACAGCAGCACGGCAAAACTACTGATCGAACGGGGAGCGGATGTGCATCAACCCGCCGCCATCATCCACGGCTTCGACACACCGTTGATGATTGCGGCGGCGAGAGGTAATTCTGAAATAGTAAACCTGCTGATCAATAAGGGTGCCGATTTGGAACATGCGCTATCAATGTGTCAGCAAAAATCCGGTGTTATACTGGTAGGCCATCACTACCAAAATTGTCAGGCCACATTAAGATCCGTCAAAATTAAGCAGGAAGCCGCAAAAGCTCAAGACCTCTCCAAAAACGACCATGCAAAAAAGGATGCGAAGCCTTTTTCTGTTAAATCGGATATCAGCACCCCTTCTTTCGTTTCTTCTGAAAATATTTTCAGCAGCAATGATCTGGCGGTGATCATCGGGATCGAGACGTACCAGAATCTTCCGCAATCTGATTATTCCGTAAACGATGCCAAAATGGTCAAGGATTATGTCAAGGCATTGGGATTCCGGGAACGGAATATCGAGTTTCTTACGAACGAACGGGCAACGCATTCAGGAATCGTGAAAGTGATCGACGCGTGGCTGCGGAATAATGCAAGGCCGGGCGGCAGGATTTTTGTCTATTATTCAGGTCATGGTGCACCCGATCCTGCAACGGGCGAGGCCTATATTGTCCCTTACGACGGCGATCCCAATTACTTGCCGGAGACGAGTTATCCGCTGAAGAAACTCTATGAGAAAATGGGGAGCCTTCCGGCAACGGAAATTATGGTGGTTTTGGATGCCTGTTTTTCCGGTGCGGGCGGAAGAAGCGTGCTGGCCAAGGGAGCAAGGCCATTGGTAATGGCTACAACATCCGTCAAGATGTCCTCCAATATTGCTGTTCTAACCGCAACGCAGGAAACCCAGATCAGTACATCATCCCCCGAAAAGGAACATGGCATATTCACCTATTATTTTCTCAAGGCCTTAAAAGAAGGAAAGAAGAATATCGTCGAAATTTACGAATACCTGAAGCCGCAGGTCGAAGATGACGCAAAAGCGCTCAACGTCCGGCAAAGTCCAAGCCTTCACCCCTCACCGGAAAAGCTGGCGGGGAAATTTAAACTTCGCCGTTAAAATAGATATTGATGCGGCACTCCCCGGTTAACGAGAGTCGGCCAGTTTCAGGCAAATAATATTGTTTCCCAGCAAGACTTATTTGATGATGGCACATCCTTAATATATAGGCGCAGTATTAAGCCGTCGTTGAAACGGGGATTTGCTGGGTCCGGCAATGTCGTCAAAGCGTGCAATGTTATGCACAAATGTTTCATGCATAAACCTGTTGCAACGATTCGATCAGGGTTTTCAATTCAGCGCGGTCCATTTTGCAGGAAACCTTGCCTCCGCCAGGATGGGCGAATGTGAGGGTTGCCCCGGTTGCCGTTTTCTCAACCTGCCATTTTTCGCCTGAAGGTAATTTTACCTTCGCGGACAGCCAATCCGCAGCTTCAAATTCCGCGATCTGAATCAGCACCCCGTATGCATTCCGCGGGTGAATGAAGATTTCCTTCCATTCGCCTCCCGGATATTCGTTGTAGCCGAAAAAGGGAATGCCCTTCTTCTCAAGATAGTCCATGGCTTTGCGGATATCGGGTGTCTGGAATGTTATATGGTGGACGCCGCCTTCCCTGTCCTTGAGAAAACCATCTAAAAAACTTCCCGCACCGGTGGGCGAAATAATTTCCAACCGGGACAAATCGCCCACAGAAAAAATCTGCCAAAAAAACTTGGATTGGGGATCGTTTAAGCCAACGCCGGCAATTGCACCCAGAATGTCACGAAAAAAATGCTCCGCTTTTTCCTTATCTCTTACTGCTATTGATACATGGTCGATACGTGCAATCATATTTTCTCCTCTCCCGCCATTTTCTTGTTGCCCCGCCGCACGGTAATACCATTGCCAAAACGGCTTACTGATTATCACTAGCAAAACATTTCAACAACTGCCGGTTGTAATGTAGCACAAAATTAGCCCATTGAGAAATAAGACCTTCAGAATTGACCAGCAATAAAAACAGCTGACCGCCGGGGACGTCCATCAGCTTTACAAGCAGACATTTTTTCATTGACATAAACTGTTATATTACCTACATTTCGCCAGCAGAAAACAAGCCCCTATCAAATTAAGGAAAATTCAATTCAAAATAAAATAGCATGAATTGCTCTCCCGAGAATAAAGAATTGCCATCTTCTCCCAAAAGCAAACCCGGCTTCTTCTATGGCTATGTCATCGTATTGTGCAGTTTTCTGATACTGATGATCGTATGGGGCGCACAATACAGCTTCGGTGTCTTTTTCAAGCCGATGCTGAATGAATTCGGGACATCCAGAGCCCTTCTTTCCGGCGCCTATTCAATAAACTTGGTAATGCTGGCAATAGCTTCCATTT
>CAYYBK010000178.1:0-4663 GCA_964470015.1 uncultured Syntrophales bacterium | reverse complement strand
CGCACAGACCCCATAAAATATATTTTTTCAGCATACTATCCTCCTCATGCATATCCGGAAAAAATCCTGTCGATACTTATTCAACTGCATAAACTGTTTGCGGCAACCCGCTGCCGGCCCATAATCGGCATGACCAGGAATCCGCTATGACGATTACTGCCCGAAGCTCATGCCGGGTTTTTATACGCATTTCTTTCAACGGTAACTGGGGTCATCGGGAACCGGTCCGAATTTGATACCGACGGAAACGGGCACCGCCGAATTATAACTTTGATCCCGGCCGGTAATCGTCGTGTCATAAATCTGCGACACCCAGCGCTTCCCGCCCGTAATATCGGCGCCGATCGCCACGATGCTGGGCAAAACGGAGTTCCGCACCGGGGCGGCTATATCAAATCTGCTGCTGGGATCATTGGCCGCGTCGCAGGATTGATTGGTTAAGGACGCCATCGCCGGATCGAAAGTCAGGCACATGGTGTGCAGCCCGCATTCCGCAGCGGAAAAGGCCTTGCGCTCCGCCACCAGGCGGGCGCTGATCTTCATATCCTGCGTCGTCGAGGTCAATGCATAAAGCCCCACGGCAATCATGATCATGATCGCAAGAATTGCGGCAATAAGGATGAATCCTTTGTCGGATTTACCGCCGCTTAAATATTTAAGGACTAAGCGCATGGTTCCTCACAATGACATTCGTTGAATAAATCATTCTGCGCGGCTGCTGCAGATTCGGGTCGTTCTGCTCGGTATCCGCAACGATAGTTATTAAAACACGCCGGATATTCGCAATCTGTGCCTGGCTGGCCTCCACGGCTGCGGTTATATCGTTGTCCAGCCGGTCGAAATAGCGAAACAGGAAAAGGCCGGCGGCTGCGTTGGTGACGTTCGAGCTGGTGCCCGTCCCGCCGAAAATAGCCTGATTGCCGCCGCAGCTGACATTTCTGCTGATGGTACTGGCGCCATCATAGGAATACATTAGATATTCATTGGACGCATCACCGATAACACCGGAGTTGTTCAAATCCATAACCACCACAAGCGTGTTTCTGTTGGCCAGCTGGATTCCTTTCCGGGCGGCAACGGGCGCGCCGATCCCCATCTGAGCGCAGACGGGAATCGTTCCCCAGGTCGCGGCTGCCTGGCGCGGATTGTACGACGCCATGCGTATTTCCAGCGCCATAAGATCCAAAACAGCCCGTGCATCCTGCTGGGTTATTACTTTATTGGTGACGGTAACGGAGGAACGCTGGGCCATTTCCATAGCCCCGTAAACCGCCAGCATAATGAGCATGCCGACCGCGATGGCGATCAATAATTCCAACAAAGTGAAGCCATTTTCATTTCTTTTTACAGCTGCCCGCATCGGTTAAAACCCCGCTTGTCTGGTCACCAGCATACTGCTTGTAATATTGCATGTTCCACCGGCGCAATTTCCCGGCCAACTGACGCGCACATTGACCAGCCAGCGGTTTGCCCCCGGGTTCGTAGTTGTCGTAACCACGTTGAACACAGCATCACCCTGATTGGCGCCGCTGCCGCCCGCCTGAATTGTCTGATTAATGGGGCTCGCGGGAACCGTTCCCAGCATGATCTGATTCTCCCGCAATTCCAGTTCCGACTGCATCACCCCCGCCGCCCGGCCCAGGTAATCCGCTTTTCCTGCCGCCCGCCAGGAGGTCGGCTGCAGTGTTAAAATGGAAACAACGGCGACCAGCGTCAAAAAAACGGCAATCATGGCCTCCACGAGAGTAAATCCTTTAGTATTTGAGATCGTACGCAACATTTACTCTCCCCGTTAAATTTGTGGTTATCGTCGCCGTGGAAAGCCTGCTTGTATGTTGCAGCCAGATCGAACCGGCGCTCATCGTTCCCCGCGGCTGAAATGTTATGTACGCCACCCCTCCGGTGAAACCGGGAGGATTGGGGGAACCCATGATGATAATCGATCCGCTTACGGACTCGGGGCTTTTGGTATCATTCGCCAAAATACCGAGAGCCGATAGATTCACATAGGTTCCCGAGTTTGCCGGATTTTCGCGCTGGACGGTATAGCTGTTGGCGGCCGGATTAAAGGCGATCCGGTAGCGGGCATTTTCGGAAATAGCCATTTGGCGCCAATAGGAAATATCATCGGCGAGCATTCGCGTCGCTTCCTTCAAATTAGTGTTCTGACTGTATTTATAAAGAGTCGGCGAAGCCACCGCCAGCACAACGGCAATGATGGCGATAACTATCATCATCTCTATTAAGCTGAAACCCTTTTGCGCGTTAATTTGCAAAATATGCCTCAAAATAATTAATCTCCGGTGATTTAAACGCAAACCGTATGCCATTGTCAAAAAGAACGGGAAGAAAATTTGTCATCGCTGCAAAATAAATAATACTTTTAATAACAATATCCTACGCTCAAAAATCTTTTCTGTCAATTTTCTCCGGATCTAATCCGCGCTGTAAAATCTGGTGATTTAAACACACCTGCCCGTGATTTTCACAATCCGCCCGCCTAATAAGGCATAAATAATAAGCGCAGAAATGCGTCGCCGAAAAATATGTCGGCTACGGCTGCCGCCGACAAAAAGGGGCCAAAAGGAACAGCGTATTTCATATCTTCCTTTTTTAAAATCATGACGGCAATACCGACAACCGCACCCAGCAATGAGCTGAATAACACAATAAATATCAACGATTTCCATCCTAAAAATCCGCCGATCATCGCCAGCAGTTTGATATCGCCGCCGCCCATCCCTTCGCGCCCGGCAACCAACTCATAAACCAGCGCCACCACCAGCAGTACGCCGCCGCCGCTGACCATGCCGATAAGCGCCTCCAGCCAAGGAAGTTTTACAATAAACACCGCCGCCAGAAAAAAGAGGGGAATCCCCGGCAGGGTCAAAACATCGGGAATTATCTGGTGGTCGATATCGACAAAAGTAATAACAATCAAAACCGCCGTAAAGATAAAGAAAACCGGGAAATGCAAAGTCAGTTGGAATTTGGCAAACAAGAGCGAAGAAAATACGGCGGTAATAAATTCCACCAGCGGGTAACGCCAGGATATTTTCTCACCGCAATCCCGGCATTTTCCCCTTAAAATCAAATAGCTGATCAGCGGGATATTATCGTAAAAGCGGATGGGGTGGTGGCAACGGGGACACCGGGAGCGAGGTTTGACTATCGACTGCGCCGCCGGCAACCGGAAAATACACACATTTAAAAAACTGCCAATGGCGGCGCCGAAGACAAAAGCTAATATATTCAATATCATGGCTTCATTTCCACCTAACTCATTTGCCGCGGATATCGGGAATGCTTATCGACAGAATTGCTGGACTGCTCAGAATTTGCCCGGCAGTCCTGCCGCCTTATCCGCAGATCAACGGACTTAGGCCAGTAACTTTGCGTCCCGCCTTTTCAGACGGTTTGCCTTTTTCAAGCCGGCTGCAATTATAACCGCAGCCTGGTCGGGGTCAAGGACAATAATATACCAGGGCGGTGAATCAGCCGTCCTTTCTCTCCCACTGATAGGGGATGTCATTGTTATGCGCCGGCAGACGGAATTCATCAGGCTCCTTATATTCATAAACTTCCGTCGGAGTATTTATTACGATTGCTTCCTCCTCCGAAATACACTTGAACCCGTGATACACAAACGGCGGGATATGCACCACAACCGGATTGTGAATACCGGCAAAAATCTCGTTTACTTCGCCGTAAGTCGGCGATTCTTTCCGGCTGTCGTAGAGGACGATTTTCATCATGCCCTGCACAACGGCCATGTTATCATCCTGCTTCTTGTGATAATGCCAGCCTTTCACGACCCCGGGATAAGCTGTGGTCATGTAAACCTGGCCGAATTTGCCGAAAAAACCGTCGTCGGAACGGATGATTTCCATCAGGCGACCGCGCTCATCGGCAATAACTTTTAATTTCTTGATGACCACGCCTTCAATCATAATTTATTTGCCCCCGTTTTTTCCACCATATTCGCCGCATATTGCAATGACTCGAATGTACCGGCGTCCGTCCACCAGCCGTCCAGCACGTCCCATTCCATTTTGCCTTCTCTGATATAGAAATTATTGACATCGGTGATTTCCAGCTCACCGCGTTGCGACGGTTTCAAAGAACGGATGAATTCGAAAACCCGGTAATCATACATGTATATACCGATGACGGCATAATTGGAGGCGGGCTTGGCCGGTTTTTCTTCGACACGGATTACTTTCCCCCCTTCGAAAACCGGCACGCCGAAGCGCTGCGGATCGGATACTTCCTTGAGCAGGATACGGGCTCCTTCCCGCTGGCTGCGGAATTTTTCCACGGCCGATCTAATATTTTTTTCAATGATATTATCTCCCAGAACGACGACGATTTTATCCTTATCGGCAAAGAATTCGGCCAGACCGAGGGCTGCGGCAATGCCCCCCTCGCCCTGCTGATAAGTGTAATTGATGTGCTTCAGCCCAAAATCCTTGCCGTTTTCCAGCAGTTTTAAGAAATCACCGGCACTATTGCCGCCGGTGACGACGAGAATTTCATTGATTCCGGCATTCACCAGCGCCCTGATGGGGTAATAGATCATCGGTTCATTATAGACGGGTAGCAAATGCTTGTTGGTTACTTTTGTCAGGGGATAAAGCCTGCTGCCCAATCCGCCGGCCAGAAC
>CAYYBK010000177.1:1107-4675 GCA_964470015.1 uncultured Syntrophales bacterium | reverse complement strand
GTCGGTGCAGTCCTGAATAAGATGAAAGTCAACCCCAAACAAATTGAGCATGAACTCGTCAAATATCTGAAAAAGCAACCGAGTATTCAGGGCGGTGCCGCCGGCCAGGTTTATCTGTCGCCTAAGCTCAACCGCATTTTCGATAAGGCGCTTACCGAAGCCGCCCAATTAAAAGACGAGTACGTAAGTGCCGAACATATTCTGATCGTTATAGCCGAGGACAAGGAGGCTCCGGCCGGAGAAATTTTAAGAAAATCAGGTTTAACCAGGGAAAGCATCTTTAAAGCGCTCCTGGAAATCAGGGGCAATCAGCGAGTTACCGATCCCAATCCCGAAGGAAAATATCAGGCCCTCGAGCGCTACGCCAAGGATTTTAATGAACTGGCACGAAAAGGTTCCTTTGATCCCGTAATCGGACGTGATGAAGAGATCAGGCGCATTATGCAGGTTCTGTCACGGCGCACTAAAAACAATCCGGTTTTAATCGGTGAACCGGGTGTTGGTAAAACGGCTATCGTTGAAGGGTTGGCGCAGCGCATTGTCAACGGCGATGTCCCGGAAAACCTCAAAGGCAAACGGGTAATCGGTTTGGATGTCGGTGCCCTGATCGCTGGCGCCAAATACCGCGGTGAATTCGAGGAACGTTTAAAAGCCGTGCTAAAAGAAGTAATCAGCTCCGCCGGCGATATTATTCTTTTTATCGATGAGATTCATACGGTGGTAGGAGCCGGTGCCGCCGAAGGCGCAATGGATGCCTCCAACATGCTCAAACCGGCGCTGGCCCGCGGCGAGCTGCGTTGTGTGGGTGCAACTACGCTTAACGAATACCGTAAATATATCGAAAAGGATGCCGCCCTGGAAAGGCGCTTTCAGCCTATTTTGGTAAAAGAACCGACGGTTGAGGATACGATTGCCATTCTGCGCGGCCTTAAAGAACGCTATGAAGTGCATCACGGTGTCCGCATCAAAGATTCAGCTATTATAGCCGCAGCCACGCTCTCCCACCGCTATATCTCCGATCGTTTTCTTCCCGATAAAGCTGTGGATCTGATTGATGAAGCGGCATCGCGCCTGCGCATTGAACTCGACAGTATGCCTTCGGAGATTGACAGCATTGAACGAAGAATCATTCAACTGGAAATTGAGCTGCAGTCCTTGAAAAACGAAGCGGATAAAACAACACGGGAAAGACGCGCCAAAATCGACAAAGAGCTGGCTGAATTAAATGAAGCAGTGAACAAGATGAAGCAGCACTGGCTGGGTGAAAAAGACATAATTAAGAATATTCAGAATATCAAGGGCCAGATAGAGGCCATGAAGATTGAGGAAACGAACGCTCAGCGCGCCGGCAATTTGGCCCGTGCCGCAGAAATAAGATACGGCAAACTGGTGGAATTGAACAAAGCGCTGCAGGAAGATCAAGTCAAACTGGAAGAAATTCAGAAGAGCAAGAAAATGCTCAAAGAGGAAGTGGATGCGGAAGATGTGGCTGAGGTCATCGCCAAGTGGACAGGTATTCCGCTGGCGCGGATGTTGGAAAGCGACGTGCAAAAACTCATTCATATGGACGAAAGGCTGAAAATGCGTGTCATCGGCCAGGACGAAGGCATTCAGGCCGTATCGGCGGCATTGCGCCGGGCCCGTTCCGGTCTGCAGGATCCAAATCGTCCGATCGGTTCATTTATTTTCCTTGGTCCCACCGGTGTTGGAAAAACGGAACTCGCCCGGGCATTGGCGGAATTTATGTTTGACAATGAGCAGGCTATGGTGCGGATTGATATGTCGGAGTATATGGAAAAGCACGCCGTGGCGCGATTGATCGGCGCCCCGCCCGGCTATGTCGGCTATGATGAAGGAGGTCATTTGACCGAAGCCGTGAGACGCCGGCCTTATTGCGTACTGCTTTTTGATGAGATCGAAAAAGCCCATCCGGATGTATTCAATATTCTATTGCAGATTCTGGACGACGGGCGCCTTACGGACGGTCATGGCCGTACGGTTGATTTTAAAAATACGGTTGTGATCATGACTTCCAATGTCGGCGGACAATGGATTCAGGATCCCGATTTGAATGACGAAGAAAAGCGAATCAGGACACTGGAAGCGCTCCGCGCCACCTTTAAACCGGAGTTTTTAAACCGTATCGACGACATTATAACATTCCGCGCTTTAACACTGGAAGACATCAACAAGATTGTCGATATTCAGCTTAATTTGATCGACAAGAGACTTAAAGAGCGCAAGTTGACCATTGAATTGACACCGGAGGCAAAAAAATATATAGCCTCCGTCGGTTACAGTCCCGTATATGGAGCCAGGCCTCTCAAGCGTTCATTGCAGAAATATATCCTGGATCCGCTGGCGCTGGAAATTTTAACGGACAAATATGCAGAGGGGGATCATATAAAGATTGCACTCTCCGCTCAGGGAACAATAATATTTAAAAAAAACAAGGGGTAAATTAATGGGGAATTCTATAAAAACGGCTCTTTTGCTCGGAGGGTTAACTGGACTGCTGCTGTTAATCGGCGGCTTAATCGGCGGTCAGGGCGGAGTCTTTATCGCCTTTATTTTCGCCGTGGTTCTTAATTTTGGCAGCTACTGGTTTTCCGATAAGATCGTCCTGCGGATGTACAGAGCGCAGGAAGTTTCGGAAAACTCGGCGCCTGAATTACATAATATCGTCCGGAATCTGGCAATGAAAAGTAAATTACCCATGCCGCGGGTCTTTATCATCCCCGAAGAAGCGCCCAACGCCTTTGCCACCGGACGCAATGAGCAGCATGCCGTTGTGGCCGTAACTCAGGGTATCATGCGAATTTTGAACAAGGAAGAGCTGGAAGGTGTCATTGCTCATGAGTTGAGTCACATTAAAAACAGGGATATGCTTATTGGATCAATCGCTGCAACGCTTGCCGGCGCCATTGTTATGGTGGCTCATATGGCGCAATGGGCGGCTATCTTTGGCGGCGGTCGCAGCGATGACGAGGACGAAGGCGGTGGTGTAATAGGTTTGATAGCCATGGCTGTTTTTGCCCCGCTGGCGGCGACAATTATTCAAATGGCAATTTCACGTTCCCGTGAATACATGGCTGACGCCAGCGCCGCCGGGATCACTAAAAACCCTTATGGCCTGGCTGCTGCTTTGGAAAAACTGGCGAGGGCTTCGCAAGTCATTCCGTTAAATGCCAATCCTTCTTCGGCCCATCTTTTTATTGTCAATCCGCTTTCGGGAAAAGCGCTGATGAATTTATTCAGCACGCATCCGCCGTTGGAAGAGCGAATTGCCCGCCTGCGCAGCATGCGGCCTTATTAACAAGCGATTAACATATTGGGGAGGAAGACTTGTATGTCCGAAGAGAAAAAGGAATCTGGTTTTGTAGTTAAAGATAGGCGTATGTTTGCCGAAGGCGAGAATGCCGCTGCCGAAAATAAGGCAACAGCAGAAAAACCGGCTTCAGAGGAACCCGTGCAACCGGAAGACATTCGCAAGCAGGATGAAAAACCTGCTTATCCTCCCATCAACTTTACCAATTTTATTTTGTCTCTCAGCACTTCCGCCCTTTTT
>CAYYBK010000177.1:0-1097 GCA_964470015.1 uncultured Syntrophales bacterium | reverse complement strand
GATGGCGTCCGCTTTCTCAAGGAAAAACCATTCCTTTTTCATTTCGGCGATTTCCCTGATCCCGTAAGCGGAAAGACCCAAAAGAATCTGCCTGCGGCCAAGCAGACGATTGATATGCTGGACATGATTAATGACAAAACAAAAGGGAATCTTACCGAACAGGAAAATAATTTAATGCAGGGAGTCATTTACGAATTGAAATTGCGCTACGTTAAGGAAAATGGCTGAAATAGTCAAGAAACTTGCTCCGGCAAAGATAAACCTCTTTCTGCATGTTTTGCGAAGGCGTACCGATGGTTATCACGATATCGCTTCCTTAATGCAAAAAATAACCATTTACGATGAATTGACTTTCTTGCCCCGTTCCCAAGGCATTGTTCTGAAATGCCCCGGCAGTGATCTTTCGTCATCCGAAGATAATTTGGTTTTTCGGGCGGCTAAATCCGTTTTTTCCTATACCGGCTGCCAGTATGGAATAGAAATAATTTTAAAGAAAAACATACCGCTGGCTGCCGGCTTGGGCGGTGGAAGTTCCGACGCCGCTTCAACTTTATTGGCTTTAGATGAAATATTTAGACTTGGTTTAAAGAAAACGGAACTTATGAAATTGGGAGTAGGGCTGGGAGCGGACGTACCCTTTTTTATTTTCGGTGACAGCGCCTTCGCCACCGGCATCGGCGAAAGGCTGAAAGCATGTAAATATATGCCGAAACTGTATATTGTTCTGATCAATCCCCGTTTTTCCCTTTCCACAAAGATGGTTTATGAAAACATCAATTTAAGATTGACAAAGAAACGAATTAATTATAGCATTCCACGCTTTTTCGTAGTGGATGACGTCGTTCGGGAAATGCATAACGACTTGGAAACTGCATCTCTGAAAATGCACCCGGAGTTGAATGACCTGAAGCAGCTGTTGTTGCAGCACGGCGCACTGGGGGCGATGATGTCGGGTAGCGGCCCTACGGTCTTTGGCGTTTTTACAGACGAAAATACAGCAAAGAACGCGGCAGGAGCTATAAAAAAAGTTTCGCCAGAATTGCTTGTTTTTTTGGCCCAATCGCTTTAATTGCGCTGCCCTGAGACTAAATGGTGTG
>CAYYBK010000176.1:0-4680 GCA_964470015.1 uncultured Syntrophales bacterium | reverse complement strand
CATAGTCGGAAGTCCGATTCCTAGGTTGACGACATCTCCGTCCTTAAGTTCCTGAGCGATTCTCCGTGCAATGATTTCTTTGCTGTTCATTATGCCTTTCCTCCTTTTCCCTGTACCAGCCAATCGACGACAACACCGGTTACCATGACTTCATCCGGATCAATGGAACCCGTTTCCACAATTTCTTTCGCCTCGACGATGACTGTATCCGCCGCAAAAGCCATCATGGGATTGAAGTTACGGGTGGTACGCCGAAAAACCAGATTGCCGAACTTATCGGCTTTGTGAGCCGCCAATAAAGCAACATCCGCATGGAGAGGCATTTCCAGTAGATAATTTTTCCCATTTAATACCAGCCGCTGCTTACCTTCTTCCACAATAGTTCCGACACCGGTCGGGGTGAGAAACCCTCCCAATCCTGCTCCACCGCAACGAATTCGGTCCGCCAGGGTTCCCTGCGGTACCAGTTCTACGTTTAGTTCGCCGGCAATCATTTGCCGGCCTGTCTCCGGGTTTGTCCCGATATGAGAAGCGATTAATTTTTTTAGCTGTTTGTTCACGACAAGTTTACCAATACCGACCTGCGGCATTGCCGTATCATTGGCAATAATGGTCAATTCCCGTACATTCTTTTTAACTAAACCGTCGACCAATGCCAATGGAGTCCCTACTCCCAGGAAGCCGCCGATCATGATGGTCATTCCGTCCTTCACCTTTTCCAAGGCTTTTTCGAGACTTATTATTTTTTCCAATGTATCTATCCTCCTTTTATTAATAATTATTTTATCGAAAATAATTTATTGCTTCGTTTTAACCTATTATGCAGCTGAATTTATGTAAGCATGCTGCATAAGGCCTACTCAATCTTGCTGCCAGTATAACAGCAAGCGGCATGCCAATCAGCGATAGTGCGGATAATAAACAAAAGCATTCCGATAATATGTTAATTAAATCAATATCTTAATATAGATAACATATTGATGCTTGGAGCGGCGGGAATAATTTTTGCGGCCGCAGGGGGTGAGAAATATGCGCATCAGCGCATATCGTTGAAATTATAAAAAAATAAAAAGAGATAAATATTTATATTTATTATTTTTTATTAATATGTAATATTGCATAATGGCTGCCAGAAAGTGCCGGCCTGCGTAATAATACTTAACAAAAATCGAGCCATAGCCGTTAGCGGCGATGGCTCGATCGGTAAGGCGTGATTACATATTTTTAGTAATTATCTGCCGATTACATAACGGTAGGGATCGATAACATCCCGCAGCATATGCAGCTCCTCTGCGGCTGGCGGAGGATTTTCGGTAATCTTTGGTGCCTTCAAGAGCTCAAAACCGCAATTATCCTGAACGTCTTTCACGGAATAGCCGGGATTCAACGCGACGATCCGCATGCGTTTTGATTCCGGCTCAAAATCCATTACCGCCATATTAGTGATGATTTTATAAGGTCCCGCACCCAACGGCAGTCCTGATTTAGACCGGGAGTCGCCTCCGGAAAGCCATCCGGGCGAAGTGCAATAGCTGACTTTTTCTACAAAGCGTTTGGCATCCTGCGGCGTCATAACCATCATCCTCCAGCAGAAAGAAGCAAAATCATTAGCCCCGCCGCTGCCGGGAAAACGGACTTTAGGCTTTTGGTGGTCCGTTCCCACCCTTGTCGAGTTAAGATTCCCATACATGTCAATCTGGGCTCCGCCTAAAAATGTATAATCGAGCATCCCGCGGCAAGCGGTTTCCATAATCTCGCACATTCCGCTGGCCATAGTCGCCTTCCATGTTGTTCTGGAGTCGCCCACCGAGATCGGCATTTCCGGAATCAAAGGGGCCACACCCCCCGCTTCGAACACGATTATTAAATTTGGTGAATGTATTTTTTGCGCCAGCATGGCTGCGGCACAGGGGGCACCGGTTCCCACACCTACCGAAGCGCCATCTTCCAATTCCCGCGAAGCTGTACAAATCATAAGTTCCATCGTATTGTAATCAGGCATGTTTATTTCTCCTTTCTATTATCTCGCACCGATGAACATCATTTCTTTTTGCCGCAACATTTGCATCTTGGCCATTCCGCCATTTTTCTGAATGTACTCGAAGTGATTATTGCAGCTATAAATATTTTTATCCAGAAATGCTTTAAACGCTGCCGGATCCGTCTCTACTTTAAGCCATTCTTTCAGATGCTCTTCGTCGGAGAAATATTCTCCCAGCATATTGCCGGGATAACCGCCGTAAGGGACTTCACAAACAGCGTCCACGCACCAATAAGGTATCACCGTATAACTGGGGTCACGCCTGATTTCATCATTGGAAATAAGCCTTTCGCAGGTAACAATCAACCTTTTGGAAGCACGCGCCACATCAAAATCCGATACGGTTATGCCGCGTACCCGGCAGTTGCCGTAAATGTCCGCTTCATGTACATGAAGCGCTGAAACATCCGGATAAATAGCCGGCAGGGCGATATATTTTGTTTTAGTAAAAGGGCATTCGATTATTTTCCCCGCGCTGTACTTAAAAGTATCCGTTCCCATCAGATCACGGGCGGGATAAAAAGATACGCCGGCGGCGGCGGCTTTAAAACGCACCGACATGGCATAGTTGCTCCACTCCGTAACCTTGACTTTGCCGGTTTCCATGTACCTGCGCGCATTAGGGGAGAGACCGCGTGCTTCCAGTCCGATGATGTACGCAACATCACAGCGGTCAAAAGCTTCTCCGGCGCAAAGAATTTGGAAATCATGGGTGGAAGTATGGCCGGCAAAACCAAGGTTCTTTCTTCCCTGCCGCAGAATTTCGTGGCATACCGCTACCGGCACTCTGTTGGCGCCAAAACCGCCGATAGTTAAATAATCACCGTCATGGACAAATTTTGCCACGGCATCTTTAACGCTCATGACTTTGTTATCCATTTTGCGTGACTTTTTCCGGAAAAAGGCCCGCGCCCTATCCGCATCCGGATCCGTAAAAATTTCACCTATGCCCTGATCGATTACATCCACGGTCTCTTACCTCCTTTTTATATTTTTAAAGTGTAGAGCATTTTTGAAAACAGTTATTCTCATTATAAGAGATTAAGATGGCTTTCCCGCTATTGGATAGCCGCTGATCCAATCAGCCGCCTTGCGGGCATCAAACTTATAATTACCGCTATTTTCAGAATAAACAGCGGATAAAGCTGCTTTAAATCAGGTGCTCTGTAAAGAAATGGCGAATAAGGAATAAATTTTAATTTACTTAAAAATCAGCAATATTTAGAAATTTATTAAATATTCTTTAACATAATGATGAAATATATCAAGCTCAGAAAGGCGACTTTAAAATTCGATTCCGATATTCACTTGCGGCTCAATCAGTTTAAGCGTTTCCAGCACGGTTTCCTGAGAGGGATTTTTTATGAGTGATGGTAATATAACTGCTGCCCGGGAAATTTTCCCCTCCGTAGCCGGCGAGTAATTGCCGTTGCCCGGCAGCATGAAAGAACTGTTCGGAGAAATACTGATTTTTATTTTGCTCAACAGGGATTTTTTGGTTTCTGCCTCCGGCTGATCTTCTATAATCAATAAATCTTCCGGCAGCAGTGTATCGATGTTCTCCAATCCTTGCCTGATCTTTTCTGCCGATATTGAATTTTCCGGCAGGATATTCTGTGCGGGATGATTAAGTTTCAGATAATCGCTTATGATAAAAGGCTGCCAATCAAGCATTATGCCGGAATAACCGGCGAGCAAAGTATCCGGACGACAGACAAAAAAAACAATGACGGCAAATATATTAAATAGTTTTTTTAACAATTGCATAAATCTCTGCCATTAGGGCAACCTGATCTTCTGCCCCAGCAACAACTGGTCGGAATTTTTCATATTATTTAGCTTGCGTAATTCGTCGATCGTGATGGAGTTATTTTTTGCCAGAGAAAAAAGCGTGTCCCCTCTTTTTACCAGGTAAATCCGGAAGTTTCTTTTTTTATCACCGGTGCCGTTTGAGATGCCTCCGGCGGTGCTTAGATCCTTATTATTCTGGATGTGTCTGTTTGCCGGCACCAATATTTTCTGTTCGGTGAACAAAGCATCTTCCATTCTCCGATTATTCAACTTTAAAATAACGGCTACCTGGGTATCAAAAAGGCGGGCAATAGAAAACAGTGTATCTCCTTTTTTTACTGTGTAATATTCAGTAAGCGCCGCATTGTCATTACGCTCCTGATCAGCGGGCCGGTTTTCATCCGTTTTGACGGTTGCATCGCTGTTCTGTTCGCCCAAAGCAGCACCGGCTAAGTATTCCACTGCGGAAGACGCCACCGCCAAGGCCAGTTTCTTCTGAAAAGATTTACTCTTCAGTAGTTTTTCTTCCTCTACGTTGGATAGGTAGGCTGTTTCCACCAGAACCGCCGGTACATCGGGCAATTTTAAGACACGAAAAGGAGCCTCCTGAACGCTTTGGTACTTGAGATTGTTAACCTGATAAAGTTGACGCATTAAATTGGCGGCATAAATCTTGGAAAGATTAATTGTATTAGTCTGAAACATGTTTAAGATAATCTGATCGGAATCGGTTTTGCCTTCACCATTGGGAACGCCGCCGATAATGTCGGCTAAGTTCTCATTTTTGGCCAGAAGTTTTGCCGCTTCGTTGCTGGCGGCTCCCGTGGAAAGACAATAAACGGAACTTC
>CAYYBK010000175.1:0-4691 GCA_964470015.1 uncultured Syntrophales bacterium | reverse complement strand
CTCGCCGGTCGCGCTTAACCTGTCGCTGATTCCGAAACGCATCCGTAAGACTTTCTCCTCCCGCGGCGTCAGGGTTGTTAGTATCTTGCGCGTTTGATCGGCAAGATCCATATTTATTGTTGCTTCCGAGGGTGACATTATTTTTTTATCTTCGATAAAATCTCCCAGGTGGCTGTCTTCTTCTTCGCCGATCGGTGTTTCCAGGGAAATGGGTTCTTTGGCAATTTTCAACACTTTACGAACCTTCTCCAAGGGATACTCCATTTTGTCGGCTATCTCTTCCGGGGTCGGTTCGCGCCCCAGTTCCTGTACGAGATAGCGGGAGGTACGAATCAATTTATTGATCGTTTCAATCATATGAACGGGAATTCTGATTGTCCTGGCCTGGTCGGCAATGGCCCGGGTTATCGCCTGGCGAATCCACCAGGTCGCATACGTTGAGAACTTGTAGCCGCGTTGGTACTCGAATTTATCCACGGCCTTCATCAGGCCGATATTCCCTTCCTGGATCAGATCCAGAAACTGCAGACCGCGGTTGGTGTATTTTTTGGCAATGCTGACGACCAGGCGCAAATTTGCCTCCACAAGTTTCCTTTTCGCCATTTCCGCTTTGGTTTCCCCTTCTTCGATGGAATCCACGATCGTCTTTATTGTCAGCGTCGGAATCCCGACTTCCCGCGCTATATGCTTTATTTTCTTCTGCGCGTCGGTAACGGCTATCTGACTTTTCTTCAGCAGCTCAACGGAAACGCGCACTTCCTTGGCGGCACGTTTCTCATCCTGTTTGGATTTTTTCATTTGTGCCCACGTTTTTTCGAGCTGGGTCAGCGTCAACCCGGTATCTTTCTTGTACTGTTGTATGGTTTTTTCCGCCCTTTCGATTTCATCGGCGTAAAAGCGCAACCGGGCGATGAAACGGTGAATTTGTTTTTTGCTGAACCTGATCTTCCGGCAGAGAGTTATTATATTCTTGGAATTCTTTTCCATTTCCGCCGTCAACAACTCCCGCTGCTTGGGGCGCATTGTTTTCGACTTGAGCTTTTCACTCAACGCTGCGTTGCGGTCAACAAAAAGCCGTATTCTGCTGATAAGCTTCAGCACTCTTTCCCTGTGTTCATCCTCCTCCACAAAACCTTCTTCGTCTTCGATGTTATCGACAACATTTTTAACCCGTATTTCTCCGGACAGTAACTTATCGCCGATATTCAGCACTTCATTGATGGAAACGGAAAGACGGAAAATGGCCGACATTGTTTCCCGGGCGCCTTCTTCTATCTTTTTGGCAATTTCCACTTCCCCTTCGCGGCTCAAGAGGGAAACCATTCCCATTTCCCGGAGATACATTTTAACCGGATCCCCAGTTTTTCCCGTTCCCGGCACTAAAGCCAATGTTTCCGGGAATTTTGCCTGGGGTAAATCTTCCGGCGTCTTCTTCATCACCAGTTTTTCGCCTTGCTCCGTATCTATAATATCAATATTCTTTTCTCCGAAAAGCATAATTATATCATCTATCTGATCGGAAGAAGTCACATCGGGCGGAAGCATATCATTGACATCATCGTATGTCAGAAAGCCCTTCTCTTCGCCCAATGAAATTAATTTCTTGAACTCGTCTGATTGTATCTCTTTAGCCATTTGGTATCTCCCAAATAAGTTATTAACTTGTTTCCTTTAATGTAATTCTCTTTCTTTAACAAGCAACTCCTCTTTTTCCCGCAGCAGTCCATTCAAAAGGTCCTGATTGCCTGTTTCCTGCGCCTGTGACAACCTTAATTTAATCCGGCGGTGCTGATCCTTATACCATTTTCGCTTGATTTGTTTTATGTTATCGACAAAAATTTTTTCCAGCAGTACAT
Source organism: uncultured Syntrophales bacterium (assembly GCA_964470015.1). Taxonomy (GTDB): domain Bacteria; phylum Desulfobacterota; class Syntrophia; order Syntrophales; family Smithellaceae; genus MVRV01. The sequence goes on along the minus strand of CAYYBK010000175.1, from coordinate 2,835 downwards.
CATCGGCAGGTAAACATTCCATCATCAGCTGAAATATTTTCTCCCGCAAAGGCGCATCCTCCTCCGCGGAGAATATCACACCTGCATCAACAAACCCGAGCAGCTTGTAGGTATCTATAATCCTTCTGCCGGCCTCTTTGAGCTGCGGCTGCAAAAAGAAATCAAGAATACCGTCTTTTTCCACCAGCACCGTCTTTTGCGGATATTCCAGTAAAAGATGGAGCAGATTTACTTCCACCTGGTCAAGCTGCGTTTTTGCCTTCAGCGGTTGGACATCCGTTGCCGTCTTTACCGTAACTCCGCCTTTGTGAATTTCCTGCTTGAGCAGTTCCTCGCTGACACCCGTTTTTTCTGCAACCCGCTTAATAAATAAATTTCTTTCAATTTTGCTTTCTATTTTATTAATGAAATTCATCGCGGCTCTAAAAACGTCGCGTTTTTCCTCAAAGGTGTTACCGCCGCCCAGAACGCTTTCGATATAATAATCACTCAATGGCTGCGCACCGGCTATTAATTCCTCCAGTTTTTCTCTGCCGAATTTTTTGACATAATCATCCGGATCAAGTCCTTCCGGTAAAATCAGCGCCCGCGCCCGCATATTCAGCGCCAGAAACAGTTCCAAGCTGCGGTCCAGCGCTTTTCTGCCGGCCTCATCCGGATCAAAAAGAGCTACCACTTCTAGTGTATAACGACGCAACAATTCCAGATGCTCTCTAGTCAGTGCCGTCCCCAGTGATGCAACGACATTACCGATGCCGGCATTCCAAAGAGAAATCAGATCGAAATACCCCTCAACAATAAGGGCGAAACCTCTTTTCCGGATTTCCTCTTTCGTCCTGTTCAGGCCGTATAAGTTCCTGCCTTTTATGTAAACAGGCGACTCCGGAGAATTTAAATATTTTGGTTCACCTTTTTCCAGAATCCGTCCGCCGAAAGCAACGATTTCACCGGACACATTCTCGATAGGAAAAATCAAGCGGCCGCGAAAACGGTCGTAATAACCGCCTTCTTTGCCGGCAATGACCAACCCTGCCTGTTCGGCTGTTTTTAACGATAAACCGCTGCCTTCAAGGTGATCGGCAAGCGCCCGCCATCCATCCGGTGCAAACCCCAGCCGGAATTGTTTTACCGTTTCACCGGAAATTCCCCGTCCCCGCAAATAATCCTGCGCAATCCTTCCGGGTGGAGAGCTCAGACTGCGCGCATAATACTGGGCCGCCCGTAAATTTAAATCAGTTATACTTTCCCTTAAAGAATCTTTCCCGCGGCCTTCCGCACCGATAAATCCACCCGGCAGTGCTACTCCCGCTTTTTCCGCCAATTCCTTAATCGTTTCCGGAAAGGTTTTGCTGCTAACCTTCATCAGAAAAGTAATAACATTTCCGCCCGCTCCGCATCCAAAGCAATAGAATATCTGCTTTTCACGGCTTACCGTGAAAGAAGGTGTTTTCTCCTGGTGAAAAGGGCACAGCCCCAGATAATTGCGGCCTGCTTTTTTCAAAGTCAGGTATTCCCCAGCAAGCGCAACAATATCTATCCTGCTTTTGATTTCTTCAATCTTGCTTTCGTCAAAACGCACTTGAGTATTTTTACCTGCTTTGGATTTTACCGTGCACCGTCATTTGGTCCGAATAGGCACCCGTTAACAGGACAACAGCGCCTTAACTTTTTCGCCGACTGTTTTCCCGTCCGCTTTGCCGGTCAGTTGCGGCATTAGAACCTTCATCACTTTGCCCATATCTTTAACAGAAACGGCTTCCGTTTCCGCAATTGCTTTTTTAATTATTATCTCTACTTCGTCATCCGACATCTGGGCGGGCATGAATTCCTGCACAACTTTCAATTCGGCTGTTTCCTTTTCCACCAGATCCATTCTTCCGCCTTTGGCAAACTGCTCAATGGAATCCTTTCTTTGCTTGGTTATTGCGGAAAGTACCTGCAAAGTCTCAGCTTCATTTAACGGTCGCATTAAGTCGATTTCTTTGTTATGCAGAGCCGTTTTCATCATCCTGATGGCGGAAAGCCTGATTTTGTCCTTTGCTTTGGCAGCGGCTATCATTTCCCCGTTGATCTTCGCATTTATATCCATAATCATCACCATTCCCCTACCATTTTTTTGTCGATATCCATTCCGGCGTCCTGCTTTGCATGTCGCATCAATATCATCACCCTAATTCGTCATGCAGCTTTCTGCCGCCGAGGACGTGCATATGCAAATGAAACACCACCTGCCCGCCTTCGGCATTGCAATTGATCACCGCACGGAAACCTTTTTCGGCAATGCCTTTGATTCGCGCAACTTTTTGCGCAGCAAGAATCAAATCTCCGGCAACAGCAATATTTTGAGAACCGATATCAAGAAGCGTCGGCAGATGAATTTTCGGAATTATGATAACATGAACCGGTGCCATCGGATGAATATCATCAAAGGCCAATACGTTATCATCCTCGTAGATTTTCGTGCAGGGAATCTCCCCTCCCGCAATTTTACAAAATATGCAATCGGACATAAGCTGCGCTCCTTCCCATAGTACAAATTATGCGATCCGCTTACTTTTTTTGATAGCTTCTTCCAGCGAAATTGCTCCGGTATAGAGAGCGCGGCCGATAATTACACCGTAAATCGAACAATCCTTTACAGCCAGAAGTTTTTCTATATCGGCGATCGAACCTACACCGCCGGAAGCGATAACCGGTATGTTTACATTTCTAGCCAGCGTGCTCGTTGCCGCAATGTTAACGCCCGTTTCCATGCCATCGCGCTTAATATCGGTATAAATTATTGCGTGCAATCCGCAATCTTCATAACGCCGGGCCAGAGCAACAGCGGTTTCC
>CAYYBK010000174.1:0-4759 GCA_964470015.1 uncultured Syntrophales bacterium | reverse complement strand
TAATCGGCGTTATCGCGGGCCTGCCTTTCGATTTGTATCATACGTTTGTCCTGGAAAAAAAATACGGCTTCACGACAATCACCTGGCGCCTGTGGCTTGCCGATTTGCTGAAATCCCTGATGCTTTCAGCAATGCTTGCGGGTATTCTGCTCGGCGCTTTTATGACCTTTATCCTCTGCTGGCCGACAAGCTGGTGGTTCTGGGCCTGGATTTTTTTTACATTATTTGAAGTGCTGCTGCTCTGGATGTATCCGGTGGTTATTGCGCCTTTGTTCAATAAATATGAACCGGTCAAGAATGCAGAACTGCAAAATAAAATTATTTCCCTGCTCGCAGAGGCCGGACTGAATTCTGGGGGCATCTATCAGGTGGATGAAGGTAAACGCACCCGGCATACAAATGCCTATTTCACCGGCATCGGGAAAACCAAACGCATCGTTCTGTTTGATACGCTGCTGGCTTCTCATTCCACCGAGGAAATACTAGCCGTTCTGGCTCACGAAATCGGCCACTGGAAAAAGAAACACCTTGTCAAGCAACTGGTGTTCATGGTTGCCGCATCGCTCTTGGTTTTCTATCTGGCGTATAATTTAACCGCTATGCCGGCGCTGTATCATGCTTTCGGGTTGCCGGAGGCGCCGGTTTATGCCGGACTCCTGCTCGTTGCGCTTTATTGCAGCAGCAGCGGGTTTTTTGTTGCTCCGCTTGGTGCTGCCGTCATGCGCCGTTATGAGCGGGAAGCCGACCGCATGGCGGTGGAGTTGACAGGAACGTCCTCCCATATGGTCAGCGCGCTCAAACGGCTCGCCAAAGACAATTTAGCCAATGTGCATCCGCATCCCTTCTATGTGTGGTTTTATTATTCCCATCCGCCGCTTGTGGAGCGCATCGCAAGACTGCAATGCATGCAGACCAAAAAGGAAGCTTGATTTTTTAAAAGAATCCCTTTAGAAAATTACTGCAGGTATTTTCCGTACAATGGATTAACCGGCTTAAATTAAAATTTTTCTGGAATCGCTCGGGTCCGGGCGGTCTTTTGCAGCAGCCTAATAAATAAGGGGGGAAAATGAAAGTTTTTGAACCGGCCGTCATTAATGGCATGACTCTAAGCAACCGTTTTGTCCGTTCCGCGACCTGGGAAGGCATGGCTACGGAAGATGGTTTCTGCACACCGGAGCTGACCCGGGTGCTGGTGCGGCTGGCCCAGGGAGATGTGGGCCTGATTATTTCCAGCCATTCTACCGTCAGTCCGGAGGGCCAGGCCGGTGTCAAACAGGTGGCTGTCTGGGGCGACGAGTTTATTCCGGATTTGCACTCCATGACCGCGCAGGTTCATGCCGCCGGCGGGAAGATAGTCATGCAGCTCAACCATGCAGGCAATCGTGCGGCTACGAAAATAACAAGGCAAACGGCGATGGGGCCGCAGCAATTTAAAAACGAAGACGGCACATCTTCCCGCGAAATGGACAAAGAGGATATCCGCAAAACAGTTGAAAATTTCGCTGCCGCCGCGCGGCGGGCACAAGCCGCCGGTTTCGACGGTGTTCAGGTTCATGCATCCCATGGGTATTTATTAAGCTCCTTTTTATCCCCTTACTTTAACAAGCGCAGTGACGAGTACGGTGGAACGGTGGAAAACAGGGCCCGTTTTTTACTGGAAGTGTTGACGGCGGTTTCTGCGGCGGTGGGCGACGATTTCCCCGTGATGGTTAAAATGAACGCCGCGGATTTTCTTCCCGGCGGTCTGTCTGTCCAGGATATGCTGCAAACGGCGGCGCTGTTGGAAGCTGCGGGCGTAGATGCCATAGAAATATCCGGCGGCACGAATTTATCCGGCCGGTTTATTCCGTTCCGTCCGGGAAAAATAGCACCGGCGGCGGAGGGTTATTATCGGGAAGAAGCTATAAAATATAAGGCAATGATTAAGGTACCGTTGATTCTGGTTGGCGGATTTCGTTCCCTCAAGACGGCGGAAAAATTTCTGCAGGAAGGTATTTGTGATTTCGTGGCTTTATGCCGTCCGCTGATTTGCGAACCGGAACTTATCAGCCGCTGGAAAGCGGGCGATAGCCGCCCCGCGGCGTGCGTGTCGGATAACCTCTGTCATGTTTCCATCAGAGAGGGCAGGGGAATGTATTGTGTCACAAGGGAGAAACGTCATGAGAATCAGCAAAAGATGTTTAATGAATAAGTTGTTGTTTGCCGTTCGTCTTATTCTGTTTGTGACTGTTTTTTGCTTGGGCGGCTGTACTTTATCATCCGTCAAGCTCCAGCAGCTTGCTCCGCCGGCGCCGACGGCCAAACTGCGGATACATGTTGTTGCGGTGACATCCAATGTGCCGCCGGTTGGCTTCTGGAAAGTGTCTCCACAGGAATATGTGGACAACATGGTCCGCCAAACCGGCAGGATGCTGAAAAACCGCGGAATGTACGAAGTTGTCCCTGACGCGGATATTAAATTGGTTATGGGGGATAAGAATTTTGCCGGCTGGGAGTGGATGCGCAACGACTGGGAGCTGGCGCAGACAGCGGGCAAAGCGCTCCGTGCCGACTATGTGTTGTGTATTGAACGCAGTTGGAAAATTAGCTTACAACAGGAAATGAAAATGTTTAATCTGCATACCGGCCGGCAGTTTGCCGTTTCCAATTACCTGCCCCAGCACTTAACCAATAATGATCGCGCGGCTACAGAGATGATCATGATCAATTACCGCACCTTGTTCCGGAATGCTCAAAGCGATTTGCTGCGGACGGCGTTGAATAAAGGAAGAGGGATACATGATCGTCTTAGCTCCGCGTCTGCCGGGAAAGAAACGGCGGCGGTGCAGCAACCGGAAAAGCCGCCGGAGGCAAAGGCGCCCGTAGTGCGCGCGGGGAAAAAACAACCGGAACTGAAGCAGCCTTCGGCCAAGGAAAAACAATTGGCCTTTGAAAAAGAAATGGAAGCAGCATTATTGGTGAAGCATCAAAAACAGGACGGTGCACGGCTCATCGTGTATGATTTTGATGCCGCTGAAAGTCTGCGCGTAGTCGGCTTAATTCTCACCGAAGCCCTGCGGGAAGAGCTTTATAAACTGGGTGGTTTTATCCTGATCAACCGGGAGAATATGGCGCAAGTTATGGAAGAGCTTAAGTTGCAGCAATCCGGCCTGGTTAATGAAAAACAGGCGATTAAACTTGGTGAATGGATGACGGCCAATGAGGCGGTAACGGGACAATTCGCTGTTCTGGGCAAATCGAGTGTTTTGCAGGCCAAACGGATCAATATTAAGACCCTGGGGACGATATCGCTGGGTTCCCTGAAGTGTAAAGCGGGCGAAGAGGATGAACTGCTGGGCAATATGCCGGAACTGGCCCGCAAGCTGACGCAAATACAGTATAATTAACACGGCTGCAGATCGCCGCATTTAAAAGGAGGGTTATCTTAATTAAACCGTGCCACTGACAAAATAGCAAAGATTTTTTACAGCAATCCTAGAAACACAGTCTCCAGGTGGAATCTTCTCTCGATATCCGCAGCTGACTGCATCATTATTTTAAGGAGGTATTTATGGCGGACAAATCCAAGATTGGTTTCGAATTTCCTTCCCAGACGCTCGCCGTGGAAAAAGGAAAAATTGCCGAATTTGTTATGGCGGTAGCGCAGAAGGATCGGCCGGAAAAAATTAATCCCATTTATACAAGCGAAGCGACGGCAAAAAAGGCCGGTTATCCCGGCATAATCATTCCGCCGACTTTTCCGACCAGTTTGCTGTTTTGGACCGGCGGAGGGTTGCTGGGAGTTGTTAATGCACTGGGGATTAATCTGGGACGGCTTTTGCACGGCGAAGAAGAGTATGAATATTGCGGCAGCGTTTGTGCGGGCGATGTTCTTACCGGGACATTGAAAGTGGTCGATATGTACGATAAGGAAAAAAAGGATAAGCCCGGAAAGTTCATGGAATTCACCGTATTGGAAACGGAAATGAGAAACCAACGGGGCGAACTGGTTGTCAAAGCCCGCACCGTACTGGTGGAACGATAGGAGGGGTATATGTCGATAAAATTTGCTGATATCAAAGTCGGAGATGCGATGCCTGCTTATACGACCGCACCGTTGACAAGAACGGATATCGTACGTTATGCCGGTGCTTCCGGCGATTTTAATCCGCTGCATCACGATAACACTTTCGTCAAGGTCTTCGGTATGGAGAGAATTATCGCCCACGGCATGCTGATTATGGGTATTGCCGGGGAAGCAATCACGCAGTGGATTGATAACAAGAATCTGCGAAAATTCAATGTTCGTTTTGCCGGTATGACGGAACCGGCGGATTTTGACGATATGGAAAGAACGAAACAAAGAGCGACGGTCACCGTCACGGGCAAGGTTGTCGATAAGTTCGAAGAAAACAACGAAACAAGAATCAAATGTGAAATTGTGGCCCAGGATGCTTTGGGCAACACCAAGCTGCGGGGCTTTTTTATTGCCGCGCTTAATTAGCATCCGATGTCGCAATGTGATGAAATCCGCCCGTTTTTCGGATCGGCCGGGGTATCTTCCCCGGCGGCGGAAAATGAGACGGTGTCAGGTTTGTTATGAAACCCCGTATTTTGGTAATTGATGACGATGCCGTAGCCTGTGAATTTTTGCAGGAAGCACTTTCCAGCGACGGGTATGAGGTCATTACTTCGACCTCGGCGCTGGAATCACTGCAGCAGGATCTTGCGGGCTATGATCTGCTGATGTCGGACATCCGTATGCCCGGCATGGACGGCT
>CAYYBK010000173.1:0-4815 GCA_964470015.1 uncultured Syntrophales bacterium | reverse complement strand
GCCTTTCAGCTCGAAATGATGATGCAGGGGCGCCATCCGGAAGATGCGTTTACCCTGCGTGAGTTTGAAATAACCGACCTGAAAAATGACGGAAAATGTTTCGATAACAAAAATGCCGCCGACGATAACCAGCAGAATTTCCTGCTTGGTTATTATTGCCATCATGCCCAGAGCCCCGCCCAACGACAGAGAACCGACATCACCCATAAACACCTCTGCCGGATAAGAATTAAACCACAAAAAGCCAAGTCCGGCGCCGACCAGGGCTCCGCAAAATATCGCCAATTCTCCGGCTCCGGCAACGTAAGGGATCTGCAGATAATTTGCCACTTTCACGTTGCCGGCAAAATAGGCAAAAAATAAGTAGGTCGCGAAACAAATGATGGCTGGCCCGATGGCCAGGCCGTCCAAACCATCGGTAAGGTTTACGGCATTGGCGGCGCCTACAATAATAAATGTCGAAAGCACAACGTAACCCCAGCCGATGTTCGGCAATACGGTCTTAAAAAAAGGGATGGTAACCTGTGAATTAAACCCGGGCTTTATATAAAGAAGAATGCTCACAAACAGAGCAATAAATATTTCGGCGATCAGTCTTTTTTTGCCGGACACGCCTTTGGAACTTTTCCCGGAGAGTTTGTAGTAATCGTCAATAAATCCGATCAACCCGTAACCAACAGTTACCAGCAATATAAGCCAGATATAATCAACAGTGAGATTCGCCCAGAGCAATGTTGAAACAACCACGGCAAATATTATTAAAATTCCGCCCATGGTGGGTGTACCCTTTTTCGCCAAGTGGCTTTGCGGGCCGTCTTCTCTGATCTGCTGTCCGATCTGCATGCTCTGTAATTTTCTTATAAGCCAGGGGCCAACAATGAAACAGATCACAAGCGCAGTTATAGTGGCGTAAATCGTCCGGAAGGTAATGTAGCGAAATACGTTAAAAGATGAAAACGTTGTATGCAGCGGATATAACAAATGGTAAATCATTTTTTTTCACTCCAGCTTAATGACCGGTGGCCCCGTTTTTGACACCGTTTTTGCTTATGCCGAAAAGACCACATATCTGTGCCGCAATTTTTTCCATCTTCATGCGGCGCGATCCCTTCACCAGAATCCAATCTCCTTTTTTTAAATTATTTTTCAAAAACTGCATGCCGTCTTCATCCTGATACAAAAAGAAAATATTTTGCGAAGGCATTCCCCCTTCAAGCGCACCGGATGCCGTCACTGCCGAAAAATCACCTTTCAAAAAAACGGCATTTACTCCGATTGTCGCCGCCAGTATGCCGATTTTACGGTGCATTTCATCGGCGGCAGCGCCAAGTTCCAGCATATCGCCTAAAAATGCGTAGGCATTGTGATGGCCTTTCACATCTTTAAGCGTCATCAACGCTTCGCGCACGGATGCCGGATTGGCATTATAGGAATCATCCAGAAGAAAGGCACAGTTTTGCAGCTTGATCGTCTGCATACGCCCCGGCACCGGCTGAAAATCCGCCAGTCCCTCGGCAATTGTCCTGCATCCGATCCCGGCTGCCCAGGATACTGCCGCCGCCGCCAGGGCATTGTAAACATGATGAATACCGATAATCTTCATTTCAACTCTGGTAACTTTATCGCCGATCACCAGATTGAAGCGTAAGCCGCGGGCACCGTTTTTTTCTATATCCCTGGCCGTAACGTCGGCATCAAGACTCATTCCAAAAGTAATCCGCTTCCCATTCCATTTTTCTGCGACAATCCGCACCGCCTCATCATCAAGATTAATTACTGCGGTTCCCGCAGGCGCCATATGGAAAAATAAATTACCCTTCTCTTCACGGACGACGTCCACGGAACCGAATCCCGCCAGATGGGCCGGGCCTACATTGGTAATAAGACCGATATCCGGTACGGCAATGCGTGTAAGCCGTTTAATCTCTCCTACTGTATTTGTACCCATTTCCAGAAGCGCCAATTCGTGGTCTTTATTCAGACGAAACAACGTCTGCGGAAGTCCGATCAGATTGTTCAGATTTCCTTCCGTCATCAAGATATTTTTCTCGCGGCCGATGATTGCCGCTATCATTTCCTTCGTGGTTGTTTTTCCCGAAGAACCTGTTAACCCAATAACCGGAATTTTAAAGCGCCTGCGGTAGAAATGTGCCAGATCGCCTAATGCCTGCAAAGTATCGGCGACTTTGACGACCGCCGCTTTGGATCCCTGCATAAAAGTTTTAACTTTGTTCTCGTCCTGTACCACCAGGCCGGCGGCTCCGCAGGACAGAGCCATTTGCAGAAAATCATGCCCGTCATATTTTTCACCGTGCAGGGCGATAAATAAATTCCGGTCATGTACATGCCGGGAATCGGTGGTTACTCCGTGAAATTCATCGTGCGGAGCGCCGCAAAGTAAAATGCCGCCTGTTGCTTCCAGCACCTGCCCCGCCGTAAAGACTGGAAAATCACTAGCCATCAAAACCTCTCATCTTCAAGGCCTGGCCGGCAATAATCCGATCATCAAAAGGTATCTTTTGCCCGCCGATTATTTGATAATCCTCATGACCCTTGCCGGCAATTAAGACAATGTCCCTGCTGCCGGCCATACTTATCGCTGCTTCAATCGCTTTTTTCCGGTCCGGAATGACCGCATAGGAGTGGACGCCATTCGTAATTTCCAATCGGTTAAAATCGAGTTTTCTGACCTTTTTTTGATCGATGCCTTCTTCTATTTCACCGATAATCACGGCAGGGTCTTCCATACGGGGGTTGTCCGAAGTTACAATTGTCAAGTCGCTGTAATCGACGGCAGCCTCGCCCATTAACGGCCGTTTGCCGCGGTCACGGTTGCCGCCGCAGCCAAACACGGTGATGATTCGTTTTTCCTTGAGCAAAGTCAAATTCTGCAACACTCGTCTTAAGGCATCATCCGTATGCGCGTAATCCACAAAAACATGAACCCCTGAATTTGTTTTAACGCTTTCCAGCCGTCCCGGTACATATGACATCTTCTCGATGCCGTCTTTGATCAAGGAAGGAGGGACACGAAGCAGCAAAGACGCGCCGGCAGCCGCCATAATATTATAAAGATTGAACTTCCCGATAAGCGGGGATTGAACGGAAAGAGACCCACTGGGAATATTTATTTCCGCCTTAATCCCGGCCAGCGTTAATTCGTACGCCACGGCTTTTACACCGCTATCGCCATCTATTCCATAGGAAAGCGCCGGCAGCCGTGTTTCGGTCATGATAAGTCTCCCCCATTGATCGTCGGCATTGATGATCATTTTTTTCTGATAATCTTTCCTGCTCTGCGGCAGCACTTCGGAGAAGAACCGTTTCTTGGCCTGAAAATAATTTTCCATCGTCCCGTGATAATCAAGGTGATCGCGGGTAAGATTGGTGAAAATGCCCAGATCAAAATCGCAATCATCGATGCGCTTCAAATCTATGGCATGCGAGGAAACCTCGGCGATGACATGCGTAATTCCTTCGTCCAGCATCCGGCGAAGAATTTTCTGCAACTCGTATGATTCCGGAGTTGTATTCGGTGCCGGAAAAGTTTTTTCGTTAAAGCGATAATTGACGGTACCCAGAACACCGCATTTAAAACCGGCCGCATGCAAAATAGACTCCAGAAGATATGTTATCGTCGTTTTTCCATTAGTTCCGACAACCGCAATCAGCACAAGACCAGCCGAAGGGTTGCCGAAATAGTTTTTAGCCAGAATTCCCAGCGCGCGCCGGCTTGACGTTACTTTAATCGCCGTTATTTGCGGGGGTAAATTCAAATCTTTTTCATGGACGATACAATTAGCACCGCGGGCAACAGCATCACCGATAAATTCGTGACCGTCATGCTTTAAACCGGGAATGGCGACAAATAAAGAATCTGCCCGGCAGTTATCCGCAGAATAGCAGACAGTGGAAACGTCCTTAAGAATGTTTCCAGAAATAGCAACGGTATTAACACCTGCGAGCAGCTGTTCGAGCTTCATCGAAGCTTCACTCATCCAATGCGAAAGTTATATTACAAACCCGTTCTTCCCCAAGCGGTGTTCCGGCTTGCGGATACTGATCGATCGCCCATCCGTTACCGGAGATCCTCAAGTCTATGGACCGTGCTCTAGCTTTTTTCATCGCTTCCCGGATGGTCAAATTTAAAAAATCCGGCATAACGGTTTCATCGTTCTGTACCGTATTGTCGAGAGACAGAGACTGCTGAGTGGAAACCAGTTCCACCTTGTTTCTTTTATCCTGATCAAAAACCGGTGTTTCCCTTATGTTCGTTTTGAAACAATTCAGTATCTGTTCCCCGATGTTTCTGAAAACAGGAGCCGCGGCAACACCGCCCCATTTATCGCGCTGCGGTTCATCCAGAATTACCAGAATCGCAACCTGCGGATTGTCGGCGGGGAAAAAGCCCATAAACGATGTCCGCACTTTTTCCGAAGAATAAACACCGCGCGTAAAATCAAATTTTTGAGAAGTTCCCGTTTTTCCTGCTACGGCTACATTGACAATCCGTGCATTTTTACCTGTACCGTCAACAGCTTCGACAACTTCCGTGAGCATGCCGGTCAAACGCTTTGCCACACCGGAAGAAACAACTCTGCGCACAACTGTCGGAGTATAAATCTTGATGAGCCGATTATCCTTATCCGCCAATCCGCGCACAATATAAGGTTTCATCAAAACTCCTTCATTGGCGATTGCCGACATCGCCGTAATTAACTGAATGGCCGTAACTGATATACCTTGCCCAAAGGCAATCGTGGCGGCATCAACTTTCGTCCATTTTTGTACAGGTCGCACCAAGCCCGCCGCTTC
>CAYYBK010000172.1:0-4841 GCA_964470015.1 uncultured Syntrophales bacterium | reverse complement strand
GAGAAGGATTGGTAATGCTGCGTTCCTTGCCGAGAATCCGGTTGACAAGGGATGATTTGCCGACATTGGGCTTACCGACGATGGCTATTTTAATTTCCTCATCAGGTTCGGCGGCGGTTTCCCTCGCCGTAGCAAAGTCCCTGGTGACTGCGGCCATCAATTCGTCTATCCCCAAACCGTGCTGTGCGGATATGGGATAAAGCTGGTCGATGCCGAGGCGGTAAAATTCACTTAGTAAATCTGTGTGCCGTTCGCCGTCGACCTTGTTGGCGACATGGAAAACATTTTTGTTTTTGCCGCGGAGTTGTTTTGCAATCTCCATATCTGAGGGCGTCAGTCCGTCTTTCCCGTCCATTAAAAATACTATGACATCCGCTTCTTCGATCGCCAGATTGGTCTGCTCGCGCATCTGGACAAAAATTCTTTCTGCGGAAGCCGGCTCGAATCCGCCGGTATCAATAAGCGTAAAGGGCTTATTCTGCCAGAGGCAGTCCATGTAGTTACGGTCGCGTGTAGCGCCCGGCTCATCGATAACGATGGCCTTCTGCTTGCCGGCAATACGATTGAACAGCGTTGATTTTCCCACGTTCGGCCGGCCGACAATGGCGATGACTGGTTTTATCTGCATCTTTTTCCTTTTTAGTTCTTCAGCAAACCGAATTCCTGCAGCATCCTGTCGTTGTTTGTCCAGTCTTTCTTTACCCGGACAAAGAGTTCCAGGAATACCCGGGCGCCGAAAAGATTCTCCATTTCCAGCCGGGCCTGCGTGCCGATGTTTTTCAACATTGATCCCTTTTTCCCGATCATGATCGCTTTTTGCGATTCTTTTTCCACCGTTATCGTTGCGCTGATGCGGATTAAATTTTTCGCTTCATCGTCGCGGAAAGCGTCAATCGTTACCGCCGTGGCATAGGGGACTTCCTGTGCGGTCAGCTGCATTATCTTTTCACGGATGAATTCGGCGGCAATAAATCTTTCGGTGGCGTCAGTGCAGATATCATCGGGGAAATATTGCGGACCTTCCGGAATATTTTTCTTAATCGTCTGCAGCAAATCGTCCAGACCGGCGCCTTTTGTTGCGGATACGGGGATTATTTCCTTGAATTTGTAAAGATTGCGGAACTTGTCGATCAGTGGCAAAAGATTTTGCCGGGCAATAAGATCAATTTTATTAATTACGAGAAAAACGGGAGCGCTTGCTTTTTTCAACTCGGCAATCAGCGAAACATCCTGCGGATGAACATCGGCGGCAGCCTCGATCAGCAGCAGCAGAATATTGACATCGCTGAATACATCCTTTGCCGTCTGCACCATGGCGCGATTCATCGGTGTTCTTGCTTTATGCATCCCCGGTGTATCCAGGAAAATGAGCTGCGCGCCGGGTAAATTTTTAATGCCGGTGATCTTGTTCCTAGTCGTCTGCGGTTTGTCCGCGGTGATGGAAATCTTCTCACCGATAATGGCATTGAATAATGTTGATTTCCCTACATTCGGGCGGCCGATGATGCCGATAAATCCGGATTGGAACACTGTATCGTCTCCTGATGGGTTTTTTATTTAATTTATTCCGGCAATAGCGGCGGTCAGAAAATTCCCCCCGTCGGCTGCGACGGAAATTACACCGCGCTTTTGTTCCGGTGCTGTTCTTACATTAATAACCGCCTGCGGGCAAAGCTTTTTTATCGCCGTAATATTGCTGTTGCGCCAGCCGCGAAAATCGGAAACATCCCGCTCATTTAATATGAAACAAAGTTCTGCGGTGGCAGGAGAAAGCTGGTTTAATAATTCCTTTATTTTATCGTAATATATCGCCGCAAGAACAAGGCTGCCGAATGCCGGATGCAGTGGCCCGGCCAGGACGGCGCCGTCTTTTTCCATTTCTTTTGTCCAGTGCAGGCCGGTTCTGATCACGCGAATTCCGGCGGCGGATAATTTTTTCCGGGCGGCGGCGCATAAAGACACGGCGCGGAGTAACTCCAGTGGCCGATAATTTCCCCGCTCCCATTCCCGGGCCAAAGCCGTTTGGCGGAAAACAACAACGGGATGTATCCGCACCGTATCCGGCCTGAGTTCAATTGTTTTTTCCAGCGAATAGAAAAACCCGGCTTCATCGTCCCGCGGCAGGCCGACCATCAAATGCAGGCCGGTTTGAAAATTATTCTCCTGTAAAAGGCGGATTGCCGCAACCGTAGCGGCGGCATCATGGCCTCTGCCGGCGTAATGCAGGACTTTGTCGACAAACGACTGGGCTCCTATTTCCACTGTTGTAACGTTGTATTTGTCAAGCAGCGCAAGGATGGCGGGATTGATATAATCGGGTCGCGTCGAAACTCTCACGGCATGCACAAAACCTGCTTGAATATATGATTGCGCCCAGGAAAGGAGCATCTCCTGGTAGAGCGGATCGATTCCCGTAAAACTTCCGCCGTAAAAGGCAATTTCGACCCGGGCCGATTTTTTTCTGTTCCATTGCAGATAAGATTTAACTTCATTGTCAAAATATTCCCGGTTGATCTCCCGCGGATAATTCCCGGCTGTAATCTTTTGATTGCAGAAGATGCACCGATGGGGACAACCGCTGTGCATGACGAAAATGGGAATGATCAGTTGGCTGCCGGCTTCTGCCGTGGAATAGTTACCTTTTTGCATCGCGCAGTTCTTCCCATGCTTTCTGTGCCGCCTGTTTTTCGGCCTCCTTTTTGCTCCTGCCGCTGCCGGACTGCATTACTTTGCCGGCGATAATTACTTTAACCTCAAATGTTTTTGCATGTTCCGGGCCGCAGGAATCGACGATCATATAAATCGGGGCAGCCTTGTATTTCTTCTGGCAAAACTCCTGCAGCTCTGTTTTATAATCAAAATATTGAGCGCGTAACGAATCGTCATTGATTAGTGGTTCAATCATTTTTTTTAAAACAGTTTTTGTTCTGCCAAATCCGGAATCGAGATATATTGCGGCAATCACCGCTTCCAGGGCATTGGCCAGGAGCGATTCTTTAGTCCGGCCGCCGGAAATCTCTTCTCCCCGACCGAGTTTCAGGCATTGTCCGATGTCAGATTTTTGCGCCAGAAGCGCCAGCGGCTTATCGTATACTAGGGCGGCGCGGATTTTGGAAAGGGTTCCTTCGGAGAAATCGGGATATTTCTGGAGAAGCAGATCGCTGACGCAAAGTCCCAGAATAGCATCTCCCAGGAATTCGTATCTTTCATTATCGTTGGCGGCAAGCTGCGGATTCTCATTCGCATAAGAGCGGTGGGTAAGGGCGGTTTCCAGCAAAGTGATATCGCGGAATTTGTAGGCAAGTCTTTTTTCCAGTTTCCGGAGAACTTCCCGTCTTCTTTCATCAAGAACTGATTTTTCCGTAGAGTTTCCCAGCATGATATTTTTCCGGTCGCAGCGTAACAATTTTATTGACGGAAGAAGTGAAAGTTTCATCCAGTAGAAAAGGCAGATAATTTTGCGAAAATCCCTTCCACATCCCCGTCTTTTTATCTTTGACGTCTTCCACGAGTACTTTGAGCGGTTTTCCTAAAAAACGCAATGCAAAATTTTCCTGTTTCCGGATGCTTAAATGACGCAAAGCGGCCGCCCGCTCTTTTTTTACCACTTCCGGTATCTTCGGCTGGATTTTTTGCGCGGCCGTACCCGGTCTTTCGGAGTAAGGAAAAACATGAAGGTAGGTGACAGGTAAATCTTCCAGCAGTTGCAAAGTATTTTCAAACTGAGCGTCGGTTTCGGACGGAAACCCCACCATGACATCCGTGCCGATGGCGACATCGCTGACCGCGGAATAAATCTGCTCGATAAGCAGCCGGTAAAAACGGGTATCATAATTTCTTCTCATCAGCCGGAGGATGCCGTCATCGCCGCTTTGCAACGGAATATGCAGATGCGGGCAAAGAAAGTCGCTGTTGTGGAGCGTATGCAGCAGAGCGGCGGTTATTTCGCGCGGTTCCAGGGAACTGAGGCGGATTCTGGCTTCGCCACACCGGCCGGCAAGCTGCCTTAAAAGGCGGGTAAGGTCGCAAGCGGGCTCAAGATCGTGACCATAGCAACCGAGGTGGATGCCGGTAAAAACGATTTCCTTATATCCTTCCCGGATAAGATTGGTCAGCGCCTGCAGAAGTTCCGGCGGGGGCAGGCTTCGGCTGCTTCCCCGGACGGCAGGCACGATACAATAGCTGCACGATGAATTGCAGCCGTCCTGAATTTTCAGAAAAGGACGTGTGCGCCGGCCAAACCTGGTGACCGGCATGTAGCAAAATGATTTTTGTTCCGCCGGGTCAACCGTATAATTGGCGGAACGGACGTCTTGTTTGCTTCGCAAAAGCGCTGCTATCTTATTTTTCATGCCGTTGCCGACAACCAGGGATACTCCGGCCAGTTTGGCGATGTCCCCGGGAGATATTTGGGCGTAGCAGCCGGTGACTAAAATTTTCGCCTGCGGGTTATTACGGTGCGCCCGGTGGATGAGCTGGCGGGACTGAAAATCGGAAAGTGCCGTGACGGTGCAGGTATTAATGATATAAACGTCTGCTTGTGCATTGAAGGGTACCAGCAAACAGTTGTTTTTCCGCAAGTCTTCCGCAATAGCGGCCGATTCGTATTGATTTACCTTGCAGCCCAGAGTCGCGAGGCCGATCTTTAGCGGCAATTCCGCCGTAGCCTGGTTTGTTGGTGATGGTTGCAAACTGTCCGCCGTTCCTTTTGCTTTCAGTATTCTTAACGTATTTGACGGGGAATCTATTGGGTGCCGGGCGTTTTGTCAAGCCAAACAAAATATGGCTTTTGTGATAAAATTGCGATAAATTATTTAAAAATAATGAGGATCCGGAGCCTG
>CAYYBK010000171.1:0-4893 GCA_964470015.1 uncultured Syntrophales bacterium | reverse complement strand
AGCGCGTCAATTCCCAGAATTATTTTTCCCTCATAAGCTTTCCCCACTGTGCGGACAAATTGTTCATCCTGGAGAGCGGCCGTACCCAGTATTACACCGGACACACCTATGTTCAAGTAATAATCAATCGTATCTCTGTTTCTGATACCGCCACCGACCTGAAGCGGGATCTTCACTTTTCTGCTTATCTCCAGTATTCTCGAGGCATTACGGGGAAATCCCGCAACGGAACCGTCAAGATCGACAATATGGATAAGTTCGGCGCCTTTTTGCTCCCAAAGCAATGCCATATCCACCGGATTGTCCGCATATACGGTCGCGCGGTCAAAATCTCCCTGCGCCAATCTAACACATTTGCCGTCTTGAATGTCGATCGCCGGAATAATTAACATGATAACTCTCCACGGTATAAATCAATATAGAATGACTTTTAAAAGGTAGTTCCAAAAGAAGAAAAATATATTCAGCAATTCAGTACTTATCGTGCTCTAATTCGGGAAGGGTACTAAAAACCTGGTCCATACCCTGTTTTGCCAACTCACGGGCAGTCAGCCATTTACCGCCGCCCTTATAAAAAGATGCAATTTCCAAAAGGTTTTCCATTAACGATTTCTGGGTCTTATCGAACACGCCCCGCCAGAAGGCACTGCTGTCCTTATGATTAAATAAATTTATTTCAAAAGCCACCGAGGCCGGTTTTTCAGCGGAATAATTATAACCGATTCTTTCCGTATAACGGAAAATGAAACCGACAGCAATCAAATCGGCACCGGATTCCGCGCGCACTTTCTTGAGAATGTCCACCAGGGGCGTTTTCAGCGCTTCAGTCCTAATCCGTCTATATATTCCCTCCACCCTTTCCTGGGAAATTATTTCTATCCCTTTGATTCCCTGCAATTTTTCGATAAACAAATTTTCGACAACCTTATCTGCGCCCTCCGCAATTTTTCCGCTGAAGTAGACAGCGCCGCAAAGCGGACAAATAGCAGTATTGCCCGCTTCCGCCTGCGGAAGAACTATTTGGAAGGGAATAACCGCCACACGGACAGGATGCTCAGCTGTTTCGGCCTCCCGGTCAGCGCAAAAAGCAACTACCGGAAATAAAAGAGAAACTACCGCTAAAGAAACAACAAGAAATTTTGCCAAAAAACTATTATTCAAAATCTTGACCTCTTTTCTTAGAGGCTCCCCTTTGTCGAAAGAACGCCGTCGATTTTTTTATCTAACGCTACGGCATCTCGCAGGGCCCGGGCAAACGCCTTAAACACGGCTTCAATTATGTGATGACTGTTGCTTCCGTAGACAAGATTAATGTGCAGGGTTATACCGCTGTGGTCGGTAAAGGCCTTAAAGAATTCTTTGACCAGGGCGGGATCAAATCCGCCGATTTTCCGGCGCTCAAATTTGACCTTGTAAATCAAGTATGGTCTACCGGAAATATCCATATCTACGCGGCATAAAGATTCGTCCATCGGCACGGATGCCGTACCGTAACGTTTGATGCCGATTTTTTCCCCCAGTGCCTGAGCTACGGCCGTTCCCAGGCAAATACCCAGGTCTTCTACAAGATGATGATCGTCAATCTGCGTATCACCCTTACTTTTAACGATGAGTTTAAAAAAGCCGTGCCGGACAAAAAGCTCGAGCATATGATCGAGAAAAGGAATCGACGTAGCAATTTTACTTGCAGCGGAACTGTCCAAATCAATTTCCAGATTGATGTCTGTTTCCGTTGTTTTCCGGACTATTTTCGCCTTTCTGGCCATAATTTCTCCCGCAATTAAATTACTTTATTGAGGGGATATTCGATAATACCCTGCGCACCGGCTTCCATAAGAACGGGAATCAGGTCCCGAACTATTCCCGCATCGGCTATCGTTTCCACCGCAAACCATTCATCAGAGAATAAATTGGAAACCGTCGGCGCTTTGAGCGACGGAAGCAGTGACATGACTTTTGCCAGGTTTTCTTTGGAAACATTCATTTTCAGGCCGACCTTACCCATGGCCAGCAATGAACCTACCAGGAGCGTTTTTATTTGTTCGATTTTTTTGCGCTTCCAGGGATCATTCCAGGCCGCACGGTTGGCAATCAACTGCGTATTTGTTTTCATGAGCTCATGGATTATCTTTAAATTATTGGCTCTGATCGTGGAACCTGTTTCCGTTACCTCGACAACCGCATCGACCAGACCTTCCACCACCTTGGCTTCTGTTGCACCCCAGGAAAATTCAACATGAACATTTATCTTTTTGTCGGCAAAATACTTCTTCGTGAAACCAACCAATTCCGTGGATATGTGTTTACCTTCCATGTCTTCAAGCGATTTGATGGGCGAATCCTCACGCACAACCAAAACCCAGCGCGCCTGGCGCGTCGACACTTTGGAATAAATTAAATCCTGAACGACAACGACGTCGGATCCGTTCTCCATGATCCAGTCGATGCCCGTAAGCCCTACATCCAGATTGCCTTCTTCAATATAGCGTGACATTTCCTGCGCACGCACCAGCTTGCAGGATATTTCCCGGTCATCGATATCGGGGAAGTAGCTGCGGCTGTCGTAATTGATGCGCCAGCCGGCCTTCTTGAATAACTCAACAGTACTGTTTTCCAAACTTCCTTTGGGTATACCTAGTTTCAATATATTCATTTATACACTTCCTTTGGATCGAAAATCTTTTGTCCGACAATTACACAATCCCCATCCTGAACTTTCCGGTAAAAACAGGATCTATAACCGGTATGGCAAGCGGCTTCTCCTATCTGTTTAACATGCAATAAAATCGTATCGTCATCACAATCGATAAAGATGTCTTTTACCAACTGGACATTTCCCGATGATTCTCCTTTCAACCAAAGAGAATTACGCGACCTGCTCCAATAAGTAGCTTTTCCCGTTTCCAGAGTTTTCTCCCATGCCTGTTTATTCATGTACGCGAGCATGAGAACTTCTTTTGTTTCAGCATCTTGAGTGATAACGGGTATAAGCCCATTACCCTTGGCAAAATCCGGTTTAATCATTTTCCCCCTCTTCTATATGCATTTAGTTAAAAAAGTACTTTTAAATGATGCCCTGTTTTAAATCAAGCAAAATTTTAAAGCGGGATGTGAGTATTTCCAACTTGCCTAAGCCCCTCTTTCGTGGTAAAAAAACAAAGTTTTTAAACTCTTGCAGGGGGTGATTATGTCTTTGCTGGTGGGGGGAGTGATCATGGCTGTACTGGGGCTGATCAGCCTTATTTTCTGGTGGTCGGATTTTATGGCTATAATCCGGGGCGCTGTCCCGATCAGTCTGCTTTTAGGCGGTGCGTTGGCCGTTTATGTAGGAGTAGATGAGATGCATGATAAAATTCGCGAGGAAAGACAACGGCAGAACGAAAAACTGGAGAAGGCCAAAGAAGAGATAGAACTGGTAAGAGCTCAGGCGGAGCGCTACAAAGAAGAGCTGGACAAACTGAAAGACACGAAGAAATAACCCAAGCAAATATTAAATCAAAGAAACAATCTTAAAAAATTTTAGCAAACTGTTTTTAGTTTTTTCCGAATCCCGGGGATGTAGTTTGGTCTTGCCGGCAATTATTGTTCATCCCGGGTTTACGCCAAGGCATTGCCGATCATTGTTTCACCTTGCCGACAAATAGTTTCCGTACCACAAAATGCCATTTCCCGTGCCTAAGCGCAGTGTAAAACATGGACATCCGCTGTTATTTTTCAACAGTCACTTCATTTTCCTGATATCGGTTTCTTTCCCGATAACAACAAGAGCCTCCCCGTCCTTGATTACAAAATCGGCCGGCGGTACCATGTGGACATGGTCAGAGATAATATCACGTACGGCGATTACTTCTATGTGATGCTTGGTGCGCAGCTCCAGCTCCCGGATGGTCTTCCCCAAAAAGCTGTTCGGGGGCGCCATTTCAGAAACGATATAATCTTCAGAAAGGGGTATGTAGTCCATGACATTAGGCGAAACAAGGCTCTTGGCCACTTTTTTAGCCATATCCATCTCCGGAATGATAACATCGGTTGCCCCGATTTTCTCCAAAATCAGTTTATGCTCCTCATTTGGCGCCTTGACAATGATGTTTTTTACTTTCAACTGCCGCAAATGTAGCGTCGCCAGGGTGCTGGCAGCCAGATCTTCACCAAACGAAATAATGGCAATATCGTCTTCCTGTATGCCGATTTCCTCAAGAATCTCTTTATCTGTACCGTCGGCCAGAACTGCTTTCGTGGAATAATCGCGGACTTTCTGAATGGCATCCTTCTTTTTATCAATGGCCACAACTTCTAAGCCGTTTTCAAATAAACCGCGGGCAATGTTATGACCAAAGATCCCCAATCCGATTACTACTGCCCTTTTCATTATTTTTTCCTCCAAATTAGGATAAGGAAAATCTGATAATATTTCACTGCCGCATCAACATCAGCCTACCATCACCGATTCTTCGGCATACATTAAACTTCTTTTCCGAGATGAATACCATGCAAAAGCCAATGTCAGCGGACCCACCCTTCCGACAAACATCATAAATATTATGGCAAATTTTTGAATATCGTTGAGCCCGGAAGTAATTCCCATGGATAAACCAACCGTTCCGAAGGCGGAAACAGTCTCAAATAAGTATTCTACAAATTTATTGCGGTTTGTCAAAGCGGTGATATCACCGCCACTAAAAAGCAGAAGGACAGAAGTCACCAGAAAAATACAAAAAGCCGCTGCAAAGATGATAGAAAATGTGCGGTCAATTATTTCCTTGGGTATGGTACGGTTGACGATATTTACATTTTCATTGCCACGAATACGGTTAAAAATCAACAGTATGAGCAATGTAAAACTGGTAGTTTTTACACCTCCACCGGTAGACCCGGGTGATGCCCCGATAAACA
>CAYYBK010000170.1:0-4900 GCA_964470015.1 uncultured Syntrophales bacterium | reverse complement strand
TGAAAGTACAGGATAAGCGCAGCGAAATCATGCAGGCAGCTTTGCAGCTTTTGACGGAAAAGGGATTCGACCGTGTTCCCATGCCTATGATCGCGGACAGAGCCCATGTCGCCGTAGGAACGATTTATATTTATTTTACCAGCAAAGATGCCCTCATTACCGAGCTTTTCTCCGATCTGGAAAAAGACATCTGGCAGACAATGCAGAAATCCCGTACGGCCGATGGCTCCATCCGGAATAATTTTCTCAACCTGACAAGGACAATGGTCAAATATTTAACGGCCAACCCGCTTCATTTTCGCTATATGGAGCAGTATTTCAACTCCCCCTTCGGCATTTCCTTGCGCCGCGACATGATTTTCGGCAAATTGGACCGGCCGGATATCTTTTTAAATACTTTTAAAGAGGGCATCAGCCAGAACATTCTGAAAGATCTGCCGCTGGGCGTACTTTTTTCCTTAAGTATCGCACCCCTGGTGTTCCTTTTACGGGATCATGTACTGGGCTTTATCGAACTGGACGATGCCCTGATCGGCAAAGTCACGGAGGCATGCTGGGATGCGATTAAAAAATAACCAAGCCCGATTTAAAGAGGTGCGGCATGAAGATAAATAAAATTTACATCCGGCCCGCTGCGGCAGGTGTTCTTGCACTCATTTTGTTTTTGAGCGGCTGCGGCGAGCAGGTAAAGGGCCAAAACATAACGCTTCCCGAAGTCGCCGTTGTTACAATAAAGCCGCGGCAGCTGGTCATCACAACCGAACTGGCGGGAAGAACGTCCGCAAATCGTATTGCCGAAGTGCGCCCCCAGGTCGGCGGAATCGTCCAGAAAAGGCTGTTTACGGAAGGCTCCGATGTGCAGGCGGGACAGGTTCTTTTTCAGATAGATCCCGCCCTTTACCAGGCGGCCCTCGACAATGCCAAGGCGACGCTTGCCCGTTCCGAGGCGCAGCTCTCCACGCTTCAGCTAAGAGCCGACCGGATGCGGGAATTACTGGCCGATCAGGCCGTCAGCCGGCAGGATTATGATGACGCGGCCGCCGCGCTCAAACAGGCCCAGGCGGATATACAGTACGCTAAGGCCACCGTGGAAACGGCACGTATCAATCTGGAATATACATCCATAAAGGCGCCGATTTCCGGCCGCATCGGAAAATCCAATATTACCGAGGGAGCTCTGGTAACGGCGCATCAGCCGGCAGCTCTGGCCACCATCCTGCAGCTGGATCCCATTTACGTCGACGTTCCGCAATCCACAGCGGAGCTCCTGCGGCTGGAAAACCGTCTCCGGGACGGACTACTGTACCGCCGCAACGGAATCCACAGCAAGGTGCATCTTCTTATGGAAGACAACACCGGATATCCGTGGGATGGTACGCTGCAATTCCGTGATGTAACGGTCGATCCGACAACTGGTTCCGTCATCCTGCGCATCATTTTTCCCAACCCGCGGGGAATTCTCCTGCCGGGCATGTTCGTCCGGGCGGTTGTGGAGGAAGGCGTCAACCCTGAGGCCATCCTCATACCGCAGCAGGCGGTTTCCCGCGATCCGAAGGGCAATCCGCTTGCGTTGATCGTGGATAAGGAAAATAAAGTAAGACAGCTGATGCCTGCGCTTGACCGCGCCATCGGTAGTGAATGGCTCGTTTCCTCCGGCATCGCCCCCGGTGACCGGATCATTGTCGAAGGTGTTCAGAAAATAAGACCGGGTGCGACCGTTAAGGTTGTTCCGTTTACCGCAACCGGCGATCAAAACAATATCAGCCCGACTTCCGTAAAAGCTGATTAACTGAGGCGCTAGATGCTTTCAAAATTTTTCCTTCATCGTCCTGTCTTTGCCTGGGTCATCGCCATCGCCATTATGGCGGCAGGATTACTGGGAATTTACAATCTGCCCATTTCGCAGTACCCCCAGATGGCTCCGCCATCCATTGCCATCAGCGCCTTTTATCCGGGTGCTTCGGCGGAAACAGTGGAAAACAGCGTCACCCAGATTATCGAACAGAAGATGACCGGATTCGACAATTTGCTCTACATGTCCGCAACCAGCGATTCGGCGGGCTCTGCCCGCATTGAACTTACTTTTCAACCGGGAACGGACCCCGATCTCGCCTGGGCTCAGGTACAGAACAAACTCCAGCTGGCGATGGCAAGCCTGCCCGACGTAATCAAAAACCAGGGCGTTACGGTCAGCAAATCGACCCGTAACTGGCTAATGGCGGTAAGCCTCGTTTCGGAAGACGGCGGCATGGACGGCAACGACCTGCGTGATTATGCCAAATCAAATATCGAAAAAGTTCTGGCGCGGGTACCCGGCGTGGGCGAAGTGGAAGTATGGGGCGCCGGATATGCCATGCGCGTCTGGCTCGATCCCAATAAGCTTACCGATTACCAGTTAACGGTAGGAGAGGTTATCGCGGCAATTCAGACCTACAATGCCGAGGTTTCCGCAGGACAGTTCGGCGGCGCACCGGCAGTGAAAGACCAAAAGCTGAATACGTCCATTACCATTCAGAATATGCTCAAAACTCCGGAAGAGTTTGCCAACATTCCTATCCGCATCACGCCCGCCGGCTCTACCGTCCGCATCCGCGATATCGGACGGACGGAGCTGGGAACCGAATTTTATGACATCGAAGCGACATTCAACGGCATGCCTTCGGCGGGCATCGCCATCCGGCAGGCCGCGGGCGCCAATGCGCTGGATACAGCCGACGCCGTCAAGGCAAAGATGGAAGAACTGAGCCGCTTTTTCCCTACGGGGATGAAGGTTCACTACCCTTTCGACACAACACCATTTATCCGGGTAGCTATAAACGAAGTAGTAAAGACCCTTTTTGAAGCCATCCTGCTGGTTTTTCTGATCATGTGGCTTTTTCTGGGCAACATGCGGGCCACGCTGATTCCGACCATTGCGGTGCCTGTTGTCATTCTGGGAACATTCGCCACGCTGAGCTTCTTCGGCTACACGATTAATATGCTTACCATGTTTGCCATGGTCTTGGCCATCGGCCTTCTGGTGGATGATGCTATTGTAGTTGTGGAAAACGTTGAGCGGATCATGGCGGAGGAGGGGCTTCCGCCCCGCGAGGCCACGGCCAAGTCGATGGAGCAGATTACCAGCGCGCTCGTCGGCATCGGGCTGGTGCTCGCGGCTGTTTTCGCCCCCATGGCCTTTTTCCCCGGTTCTACCGGTGTCATTTACCGCCAGTTCTCCGTAACGATCATCGTTGCCATGCTCCTGTCGGTGGTTGTGGCACTGATTCTGACGCCGGTGCTGTGCGCATCCCTGCTCAAACCGGTTGCCGCCGGCCATCAGCCCGGGGAACACGCCGTATTTTTTCTGCGGCCGTTTTTTCTCTGGTTCGATCGCGGCTTCCTGCGCATCAGAAGTCTTTATATGAAGCTGCTCGACAATGCCCTCTCCCGAAAACGCCGCTATGCCGTCATTTTCATTCTCATCGTGGCGGTCATGGGCTTTCTGTATCTGCGGATGCCCACCGCCTATCTTCCGGAAGAAGACCAGGGAGTCATTTTCGCCCAGGTGATCATGCCCACGGGAGCCACGCTGGAACAGACAAAAATGGTGACGGCACAGATTGAAAATTATTTTAACGAAAAGGAAAAAGACGCGGTAGCGTCCTGCATGACCATCGCCGGGGTGGGATTTTCCGGCCGTTCCCAGAATAACGGCATGGTTTTCATCAAACTTAAGGACTGGGGGCTGAGACAACGGAGCGACTTAAAGGCCAAAGCAGTGGCCGCACGAGCAACAGTTGCGCTTGCCGGCATCCGCAACGCCATGATCTTCGCTTTTCCGCCACCCGCCGTCCCCGAGCTGGGCATGGCCAAAGGTTTCGATTTTCAGCTCCTGGACCGGGGCGGGATCGGCCATCTCGCCCTGATGGACGGCCTCAACCAGCTGCTGGGGATAGCGGAGCAGGACAAACGGCTGGCCGCCGTGCGGCCCAACGGGCTGAAAGATGTGCCCGAATACCGCGTGGATGTGAACTGGGAAAAAGCAGGCGCCCTAGGCGTTCCCATTTCTTCCATCCATCAGACGCTTTCAGCTTCCTTCGGCAGCGCTTATGTAAATGACTTCATCCAGGGCGGCCGCGTGAAAAGAGTCTATATACAGGCCGACGCCCCTTACCGCATGCTGCCCAAAGACCTGGAGCATATTTATGTCCGCAATACACAGGGGGAAATGGTTCCCTTGACCGCTTTCGCCACCGGCTACTGGACGTCCGGCTCTCCGCGGCTGGAGCGCTTCAACGGCTTCCCTTCCGTCAATATCTGGGGAGAGGCGGCCCCGGGAAAAAGCTCGGGAGAAGCCATGCAGGCCATGGAAGAAGCGGTAACAAAGCTGCCCAAAGGATTCGGCTTTGACTGGACCGGTCTTTCCTACCAGGAGCGGATGTCCAGCTCCCAGGCACCGCTTCTCTATGCCTTTTCCGTTTTTGTCATCTTCCTGTGTCTGGCGGCGCTCTATGAAAGCTGGCCCATTCCTATTTCGATCCTGCTGGTGCTGCCGCTGGGCGTCATCGGCGGCGTGATTGCCTCCTCCATGCGGGGCATGGCCAATGACGTTTACTTTCAGATCGGACTTTTGACCACACTGGGGCTAACCACAAAAAACGCCATTCTGATCGTCCAGTTCGCCAAGAGCGGTCTGGAAAAGGGCATGAGCCTTATTGCCGCCACCATCGAAGGTGCAAAACTCAGATTCCGCCCGATTATCATGACTTCACTGGCTTTTGGTTTCGGAGTTCTGCCTCTCGCCCTGACCAGCGGTGCGGGCGCCGGCGCCCCGAACGCCAACGGCACCCGCGGTCTGGGCGGGAAGGTTAAGGCCCCCCGGCGGGGTCTTATTTTTTATACGCAGTTGTTAGTCCTGATT
>CAYYBK010000169.1:0-4925 GCA_964470015.1 uncultured Syntrophales bacterium | reverse complement strand
GCTTCCGCCCCCTGAGCAACTTCGAACAGTATTTTGTATATCTCTTTGTAATTGTGACTGTTATAAAGAAAAATACTGCGGGAAGCAAGCGGCAAACCGGTTTTTTCCGCCGCAGCAAGAGCCTTCGAATCCGGTGTTGTACGGGAATCGATAAAAAACAGATTTTTTTTCTTCAGACTGGCAAAGATCAAAGCCACTCGTTCTTCATCACCCATGAATTTTGAGCCCATGTGATTGTTGACACCCACCGCATAAGGCACCGCAGCAAGATTTTTATCCAGTTGAAATAAAAGTTCCGCATTGTTCATATCGGTAAAGAGGGCGCCGTTACCCGGCTTTTCCCGGGGATACGATTTGGGTTCCATCGGCAGATGCAAAAGAATCTCGCGGCCGGCGTTACGCAGTGTTTCCGCAGCATCACGCGTATGGCTGCACAGCGGTAAAACGGCGAAGGTTATGTCGGCGTCGATTTTCAAGAGTTCTTTGACCGGCCCCAGATCATTTCCGATGTCATCGATGATTATCGCCACCGGGCGCAACGGCAGGGCGGTTTTGCCTGTTTTGGCTGCAACGGTCTTCTCTTTTTCTTTTCCGGGCGATTGCCGAGTGACTGCCGGCGCTTCTTTGGTTTTTTTGTCCTTTTCTTCTTTCGGCAGAACCGGTCCGGTTTGCTCGAACTTTTTCGCCTCTTTCCTCGGCGGTTTTATCTCCGCCGGCTCTTCCCACTGCAGGACATAAATCAGCGCGGCAACGGAAACAATGACTAAGAATATCAGCAGCCCCGTAAGGAGACGTTTCAATAGTTTCATAGGTAAATATCAATCAATATTTCTGCAAAAAAATTAGCCGTTCAAATTTTTCTTCATGATATCCCAGCTTTTCAAAATATCGATTGCCGTTTTCAATTGATTATCTTTAGCCGAATCCGAATCTTCCTTTACGTTCTTATTTTGCGTTTCATCTAATCTGGTGCCGTCTTCCCGGGCCGGTTTAATATGGCCTTTTAAATCCTTTTCTCTGATCCGCTCGTCCCAGCTGCTGTCGGCGTCTTCCGCATGCTTCACATATTTAACAACTATGTCCGGTTTGATGCCTTCCGCCTGAATAGAACGTCCTTTAGGTGTATAATAACGGGCGGTAGTCAGTTTCAGCGCTGCTCCGTTTTCCAGAGGGATTATCGTCTGTACGGAGGCTTTGCCGAATGTCTGCACCCCGATAATCAAGGCCCTGCCGTTGTCCTGCAGTGCCCCGGCGACAATTTCCGCGGCGCTCGCCGTTCCTTCGTTAACCAGAACAACAATGGGACAGGTTATTTCATATCCGTTATCTCTGGCCGTTACTTTGGACTCCATATTCCTCGCACGGCCGCGCGTGGAAACAATAACCCCCGATTTCAGGAACGTATCCGACACTTCGATGGCCTGAACCAGCAATCCGCCGGGATCATTTCTTAAGTCTAAAACAAGGCCTTTAAGGGGATTGAGTTTTTCCGTTACTTCTTTCAGCGCTTTCTTTAAATCATCCGCCGTTCTCTCGTGGAAGGAAGCGATCCGGATGTATCCGATATTATCTTCGTATGTTTTGGCTTTAACACTCTTGATCTGAATCATGGCGCGCGTCAATACGATATCCTTCGGCGTGGTAAAGCTTTCCCGCATGATCGTAATCGTAACTTTGGTGTCTTTTGGTCCGCGCATCTTTTTTACGGCTTCCATAATCGTAATGTCTTTGGTGGATTTGCCGTCAATCTTGATAATCTGATCGCCCGGTTTGACGCCGGCGTTAAAAGCGGGAGTATCTTCAATCGGGGAAACTACCGTTAAAACATCCTTCAATATGGTGATCTCAATGCCGATACCGCCAAAACGCCCCTGTGTTTCTACTTCCAGTTCTTTGTACATTTCGGCATTCATAAAAGTACTATGCGGATCAAGAGTTTTAATCATGCCGTTGATGGCGCCCTGGATTAAAGATTGCTGTTCCACTTCATCAACATAGTTTTTCTTAACAATATCTAGAACTTCATTGAATGTTTTGATATCTTTATATATGCCTTTGTCCAGCGCGGATACCATATTGCCGGTATCCGGCCCGAAAACAATAAAAAATCCCAGCAGAACAAAAACTAAAAAAGGCCACTTCGCGAATAATTTTTTCATGACATTCCTCACAATGGCGGAAATATTATTGATCCACTTATATCATCTTCCCCGATATTTTCCATATATTTCCGTGCTTTTGAAAAATATAAGTAGTTCCGGTTTACTTGGTAAGCAGTGATTATTCTATTGACCAGGTTGTGCCGTCTTTGGAATCTTTGAGCAGAATGTGAATCCCGGCAAGCCGGTCTCTTATTTCATCGGCCTTTGCCCATTCCCGGGCTGCTCTGGCTTCCTGCCTGGCTTTGATCAAACTTTCGATTTCACCGGTATCCAGGCCTCTTTTGCGGGATTCCATTTCTTTGTCGAGTTGAAAGAAGCGGTCGGGATCGTCCTGAAAAATACCCAGAACATCACCGAAATGTCCGAAGGTTTTTTTTGCCTCTCGCAGCACGGCGGATTTAACCGCCGGCGCAATATTTTTTTCGGCCGTAAAAAAATTGTTAACAAGCCGGACCGCATCAAAAACATATCCCAAGCACTGCGCGGTATTAAAATCGTCATCAAGTGCCGTATCAAAATTCTCCAGCAATTCGTTTAGTCTTGCGCTGTAATCTTGTTGCTTGGCAAGAATTTTCGGATCAGCCGACATTGCCCTGTTTTCGCCCGTTGCATTCTTTGTTTGTTCTTTTAACTGCTGCAGCGCCGTGTAGCACCTGATCAATCCTGTCCTGGCTTCATTCAGTGAGTCCGTGGAATAATCAACCGGACTGCGGTAATGGCTCTGCAGCATAAAAAGCCGCAGCACCTCCGGATGATAATTCCGCAGAATTTCCTTGATGGGAAAGATATTGCCCAGCGATTTGGACATTTTTTCCGCATTAACCTTAACAAAACCGTTATGCATCCAGTAATTGGCCAATGGCTTACCGGTCGCGGCCTGCGACTGGGCCATTTCATTCTCATGATGAGGAAAAATCAGATCCTCGCCGCCGCCGTGAATATCGAAGGTATCGCCCAGATAACGCCGGCTCATGGCCGAGCATTCGATATGCCAGCCCGGCCGGCCTTTCCCCCAGGGCGACTCCCAGAAAGGCTCGCCTTCCTTACTGGCCTTCCATAAGGCGAAATCCATCGGATTTTTTTTCCTGTCGTTGACGTCCACGCGCGCCCCGGCAAGCATTTCATCCAGATTGCGGCCGGAAAGTCCGCCGTACTGGCGAAATTTATCTACAGCAAAATACACATCGCCGTCGCTCGCATAAGCAAACCCTTTTTCCACAAGGGCGCCAATCAGTGCAATCATTTCGGGCATGTGCTCCGTAGCTCTGGGGGTTACCGTAGGAGCTTCCACCCCCAGCACCGCCATATCTTCATTGTGCAGTTTGATAAAACGTTCCGCTATATCCTTAAAGTCCACCTGCTCTTTTTGGGCGCGGGAGATTATTTTATCGTCGATATCGGTAAAATTTTTGACGTACGTCACATCATAGCCCCGGGACCGGAGGTGCCTCACCACAACGTCGAAAACGATTGCCGCACGGGCATGACCGATGTGACAAACGTCATAAGCGGTAATCCCGCAGACATAAAGGCCAACTTTCCCCGCGCACAGAGGCTGAAAGACCTCTTTCTTTCTTGTTGCCGTATGAAATATCTTTACAGGCATAGTTCCCCGAGTATGATTTGGTTTTAAGGGTAAAGCGGAGCCATCTGCAGGCCCGTGTCCTCCCGCCAGTTGCAAATGATATTCATATTCTGCACCGCCTGCCCGGCGGCACCTTTAAGCAGATTGTCAATGGCCGAAATGATGATTGCCCTTTTCGTCCGCGGGTCAACAGCCAGGCCGATATCACAGTAATTGGCGCCGCAGACGGAGGAAATATCGGGGAAAGAACCGGGAGGACAAATCCGGATGAACCTCTCTCCCGCATAAAACGAGCTGTAAAGGGAATATAATTCCGCCGCAGTAATATCCTTTTTTAAGCCGGCATAAATTGTACTCAATATTCCCCGTTTGACAGGAAGCAGATGCGGTGTAAAGGAAATGGCGAATTTTTCACCGGCCAGATAGTTCAATTCCTGCTCGATTTCCGGAGTATGCCGGTGTTTTCCTACCTTGTAGGCCTTGAATCCGCCGTCAACTTCACAAAAAAGTGAGCCGGTTTGCGGTTCTCTTCCCGCGCCGCTGACTCCTGAGGCGGAGTCCGCGATGATTGTATTTACATCCAAAAGCCGGTTTTGTAAGGCCGGCGCCATTCCCAAAATAATGCTCGTCGGATAGCAGCCTGGATTAGCAACAAGCGAAGTTTTTTTGATTTTCTCGCGGTAAAGTTCGGGGATCCCATAAACGGCGTCTTTTAAAATTCCGGCGCTTGAGTGTTGCGCGTACCATTTTTCGTAAGTGCCGGCATCACGCAGCCGATAGTCTGCACTCAGATCTATTACTTTCTTCCCCGCGGCGATAAAAACCGGAGCTACCTCCATGGAAACACCGTGCGGAAGGGCCAGAAAAACTACGTCACAGATTCCGGCGATGTCGGACGGCGCCGCATTTTGATATTTTAATGAGGTAAGCCCGCGGAGAGACGGAAATATATCCGTCACCGGCTGGCCCGCAAACCGTCTGGAAGTAACGGCGACCAACTCCACTTGCGGATGGCCGGACAAGATTCTGATCAATTCCTGTCCGGTGTAGCCGCTTGCTCCGAATATTGCTACTTTCATCATAAAAAACTCCAAAAAAAAGGGAGGCTGGAAGCCCCCCTGTTGAATTTAACGCTTGGAGAATTGGAATCTTTTCCTTGCGCCCGGTTGACCGTACTT
>CAYYBK010000168.1:0-4928 GCA_964470015.1 uncultured Syntrophales bacterium | reverse complement strand
AAAGAAGTTAATCCGGTTGTAATTGACGTGGCGGTGGATTTCATAAAAATATATGCCGATCGCACGCATCACGGAAAGGAAGAGGAAATTCTCTTTCGTGAGCTTGCGGAAAAAGACCTTTCTGCCGAACTTAAAAAAACCATGAGCGAACTATTCACTGAACATGTTTGGGGCAGAAAAACAACCGGTAACCTGATTGCCGCTAAACAAGAATATTTTGCGGGTAATGAAGACAAGCTCACGGAAATAGTTGCGCTGGCGCGGCAGCTTGGTACTTTCTATCCGAAACATATTGAAAAGGAGGATAAACATTTTTTTTATCCCTGTCAGGAATATTTCAGCAAAGAAGAACAGGCAAAGATGCTGGCGGAATTCTGGGAATTCGACCGCAAGATGATTCATGAAAAATATAATCGGGTTTTCGAAGAATACCACCTGCTTCGTTGAATGCCGGCGGCGGCAGGTCAAACGCTTGTTTGATCGTGCGGTTTGATGATCACTTTAATGGACTCCCGGCCTTCGGTAACGAGTTGGAACCCGCGTGCGATATCGGTTAGCGGAAGACGGTGCGTAATCAAATCATTTACGCTGACGTGACCGGATTTTATAAGCTGCATTGCTTCGATAATATCAGGGGGGCCGCAGTAATAAGAGGTAAGAATGGTAATTCCCTTCATCCAGAAATCGTTGACCGGGACAACCACTTGTCTGTCCGGTCCGGGAACGCTAAACAGTACAATCACCCCGCCTTTGTCAACCGAGTTCCAGGCGAGTTTCAAGGCCGGTTCCGCTGAAGTGCACAAAAAAACGTAATCAGCTTTTTTGCCGTTTGCCGGCAGTGACGGCCTGGCTGCATCATCAGCCGTGTCCATGATGAAGTCGGCACCAGACCGTTTGGCAAATTCCAGTTTCATTTTGTTGATGTCAGCGGCGACGACCCTGCATTCTCTAGCCTTGGCAAGCTTCACATGGAGCAGGCCCGACATACCGCAGCCTATTACGAGCACGGTTGAGTCTTTTATTACTCCGGCAAGTCTCTGGGCCCGGGCAACGCAGGCCAGCGGTTCGATAAATGTGCTTTGATCGTAGTCGATA
The DNA here is from genome assembly GCA_964470015.1 of uncultured Syntrophales bacterium. GTDB lineage: Bacteria > Desulfobacterota > Syntrophia > Syntrophales > Smithellaceae > MVRV01. The sequence goes on along the minus strand of CAYYBK010000168.1, from coordinate 3,833 downwards.
CCGGCGGGCAGCAGATAAGTTCCTTTTTCTACAAGCGCCTCCGGAACAAGAATATACTCGGCAAAACCGCCGGGAAGTCTTTCTTTAATTTCCGTACATTGCGGGTAGTGACCGTTTTGACAGTAGAAGCACTTCAGGCAGGGCACCTTGGGGGCGATGAATACCGGATCGTCCTTTTTGTATTGTTTTACCTGAGCGCCGATTTCTGCAACCCGAGCGCCGATTTCATGCCCTTGCACCAAGGGAGCCCGCGGCAGCCTGTACCACTCCACGACATCGCTGCCGCATATCCCGCAGGAAACAACTTTGACCAGCATTTCTTGCGGGCCTGGCTGTGGAACCGGCACGTCCACTATCCGGATGTCTTTATTGCTGTACCAGTAGGCAACTTTCATTGTTTTCAATTTGAAAATATTAAGTCCGCTTTTCGTTAACGGCAGACCGGGTCCACTCCGTTTCCAACTGCCTAAAGTCTTTAATTTATCTCCCGGTGCTGCTGTTTTTTAAAGTATTATAGAGAGCAAAAGCGTTTTCCGGTGTCTCGTTGTCGTGCACTACGGCCCTCACGGCCTTAATCATAGCGATCGGCGCTTCCGACTGGAAAATATTGCGTCCCATATCAACTCCGGCGGCGCCGCGCTGTATTGCATTGTAGGCCATAGTCAGGGCATCCAGTTCCGGTATCTTTTTCCCGCCGGCCATAACGATCGGTACCGGACAGGAGGCAGTGACGGTTTCAAAATCTTTCTCGACATAATAAGTCTTAACGTAGTGGGCGCCGAGTTCCGCGCAGATCCGGCAGGCCAGACGGAAATATTGGGCATCACGGGCCATATCCTTGCCAACTGCGGTTACGGCGAGGGTCGGGATGCCGTAACGGGTGCCCAGATCAACCATCCTGGTCATATTGATAATGGATTCCTTTTCATGTTCGCCGCCGATAAAGACCTGGACAGCCATTGCGCAGATATTCAGCCGGACGGATTCTTCGATATCTACAGCAATTTCCTCGTTAGACAGTTCTTTGAGAATGCTTGTGCCTCCGGACACGCGCAGAACAATGGAATTGGGAATGGCCGGAGGGATCACGCTGCGGAGGATTCCTCTTGTGAGCATCAGTGTGTCGGCATAGGGGATTAAAGGAAGGACATTGATGTCTACCCGTTCCAGGCCGGTCGTCGGCCCCTGAAAATATCCGTGATCGATGGCCAGCATGACCGTCCGTCCGGAGCTGGGATTAAATATACGTGCCAGCCTGTTTTTCATGCCCCAATCCAGAGAATTAGAGCCTTTGAGAAAAAAACCATCTGTTTTCTGCGGGATATCGGTACAAAACATTTTGGCGTCTTTTATTCCGTCGGTGTCAGGCATTCTTATTGTTTCCTTTCTCTTCCCCTTATCGTGCCGGGAAGTTTATCGTTTATTCATAATTTACAGCATAAATGTTTGTGCGCCCAAATTTTCGCAGTACAATGACTAATATTTTAGTATCTGGCATATTTTTTAACATTCGTCAATTAAGGCTTGCCACGGGGATAAACGTCAGCTGTGCATGGTCATGGCTGATCAAGCGCCCCATGTAATGGGGAATCAATCATTTTATGACAAAGGATTTGCTTAAAAATGATTTGTTAAGTTATAATGAAATGATAATATAAGCGCCCCGGAGGCTTAAGAATTGAAAAAACTCGGGTTAGCTTTAGGTACCGGTTCCGCCAGAGGATGGGCGCATATAGGCGTGGTAAAAAGCCTGCAGGATGCCGGTATAAACATTGATATGGTATGCGGAACGTCCATTGGCGCGATGATCGGAAGTGCGCTGGCCGGGAATTTTATGCCCGGTCTGGAAAAAATGGCGCTTTCACTTACCTGGCCGGACATCATCGGTTTTATGGATTTACTCTTTCCCCGTTCCGGTTTTATCGATGGGGACAGGATTATAACCTATTTCCGCAATAACTTTTCGGATGCCGATATTGAGGATCTCGTCATCCCTTTCGGTGCGGTAGCCACGGATATAATGACGGGAAGAGAAATATGGCTGCAGGAAGGGTCTCTGATGGATGCGGTTCGGGCCAGTATTTCCATGCCGGGTATATTTACGCCCTGCCGGCATAAGGAATATCTGCTGGTGGATGGCGGCTTGGTTAATCCGGTGCCTGTGTCGCTTTGCCGGGCGATGGGTGCGGATATTGTCATTGCCGTAAATCTGAATTCCGATCTGGTCGGCTTGCCCCGCTATATCAATCGCGGAAAGCAGAAAAATAAGAGGAATAAATCCGGCGAAAAAGAATCAAATGTTATTACCACTTTTTTGAGTAAAAATTTGTTGCCCTTAAAGATAAGGAACAGGCGAAGATTATTGAAAAGCAGTCATTCCATATTTGATGTTATTGCCGCTTCCGTAAATATTGTGCAGGATCGCATGACAAAACAGCGGCTGGCCGTTGATCCGCCGGATTTGCTTATTTCACCGCGGATTTCCCATATTGGACTTTTGGAATTCAATCGTGCCGCCGAAGCAATCGAAGAAGGGCAGCAGGCCATGAGTTTTATGATCCCGTTGCTAAAAACATTACTGGAGGACAAAAAAGTTAAGCCGGTTTAACGCCGGGGCATAACTGAACGATCGTCCTGCTGCCGCGGATGATCATAAACAGGCGGAAATATTTAATGACAACGCAGATATCATTATAAGGAGAGGGAAGCATGAATAAACGGAAACTGGCGGAAGCGGAAAATAATACGGCATACTTTATGGTCGCCGGATTGTTGATCTATTGTCTGGGCATAATAGGCTGTTCTACAACGCTTTACAGCGTCAATATGAATTATGACGCCGGCAGAGCCAATATCCCCGGCTATCTGAAAGCCGACAGTAAAGGGAGCAATGTCTTGTTTGCCATATCTGAATTTACCGATTCCCGCAAGGGAGACGAACCAATGGTTATCGGACGGGTAGTGGAAAAGGATGGCATGAAAACGCTGATACTGCCTAAATATACAAAACCGACCAAAGCCATTGCCTCCGGCATAAGGGCATATTTGAACAAAGCAGGGTACAAGGGTTACGTCAACACCGAGCAATGGGATTTAAAAGAAGAAACAATCCCGAAGGTTGAAGGCAAACTGCTGATCGGCGGGAATATCGAAGCTCTGGACTTGACTTGCCGGAAAGGATTTCCCACCGATTCTTATAAAGCGAAAATCAAACTGGGCCTTGTTCTTGCCGATGCCGCAAACGGGAAAATATTATACCGGGGTTCGGTAGAAACCGATTCTTCGCTGGAACATGTTTCATTTTCCGAGGAGCGGCTGGAGGAACAAATCAATATTGCCATGGCTGACGCGATTGAAAAAGTTTTCGAAGATAAAAATTTAGCCCAAAAGATCAAAGAGGCGCTGAACGAATAGCGAAAAAAATTTCGCCCGGCGGCATTATTGGACAGTGAATTGAAAGGCGGCATAAAAATCCGGAGCTTGCCTACGTTCCCTGTGCGTTATATATATCAGACCGCATTGCGCGTGGGTTACTCCTCGGCGGTAGAGCGGCCGCCTTTTCCGACAGGAACGCCGCTTTTTTCCAAAGAAGATTTTATTCTGAAATTATTTTTACAGGGGGTGCAACAAAATGAAAAATAAAATTATTCTGTTGTCGCTTTCCTTTATCGTTTTAATCCCCGGATTTGTATTGGCCGAAGAACTGTTGACGCTGGAGGCAAGCATTGAGATTGCCATAAAAAACAGTGTTATCATTCATTCGGCCAGGGAAGGTGTTAAAGCGGCGACTGCCTATAAACAGGAAGCCGTCACCGGCTTTCTTCCCCGGTTCA
>CAYYBK010000167.1:0-4932 GCA_964470015.1 uncultured Syntrophales bacterium | reverse complement strand
GCTCAAAAAGCTGGTTGACGCCATTACGCTGCTGGCGCAGCCGACGGGAACGACCATTTCCTCTCTTTGCGAAAGGCTCGGCATTAACAAGAGGCAGGCTTACCGGGTGATCCATGAAATCCAGAGTGAATTCAAAATCATGATCGATAAGGACAAGCCCCTGTTCGGCGGTGAAACACGGTATTACTTGGATAAAGAGTTCATCCGCCGGCTTTCCGAAATCAAGGTGGCGGACCTGAATCTGACCTTCCAAGAACTGTTTAGCCTGTATTCCATTAAAGGCCATGCGCGTCTGTATCAGGGAACGGATATCGAGGCGAATATCGAAAGGGCCTTCGGCAAGTTGGATGTCTTTCTCCCGGAAGCCTTCTCTCACAAGCTGGAACAAATCAAAGCTCTCTTTCTGACGGCGGACAAACTTTCCAAAGATTACACCGGCAAGGAGGCAATCATTGAAGAACTGGCCGAGGCCGTCCTGCAAAAGAAAACATGTCTTGTGGAGTATCATTCCTATTCTTCCGGAAAAGTCAGCGCCTTCCATATCGATCCGCTGAAATTATTCGAATGGAACGGTGGTCTTTACACGTCGGCGCGCGTGTCGAAATATGATGCGCTGCGCACGCTGGCTGTAGAAAGAATCAACACCCTGGCGATCACGGACAAGGAATTTTCTTATCCGGAACATTACAATCCCGACGAAATCCTGGAAGACGCATTCGGCATTATCTATGATGATCCGGTGACGGTGAAAATCCGTTTCTGTGCGAAACAGGCGCCGTATATCCGGGAGCGCAAGTGGTGCAGGAAGCAACATATTGAAGACCTTCACGACGGCTGCATCGTCCTGACCATGTCCACTTCCGGCTGGTACGACGTAAAAAAATGGATCCTTTCCTTCGGAGCCGATGCCGAGCTTCTAGAGCCCGCCGACAAAAGAAGGGACATCATGAAAGAAATCCGGCAGGCAGCCTCGCTCTACCGAGCAGACGCAAAACCAGCAGGGCGACGAATTGAAAAATGATCGGGATAAAATCATCCTGCATTTTTTGGTTTTATTCTTTATCCGATTTAAAACCATTTACGCGGTTAGACTTACATCACGGTTTCATGAGCAAATAAAGATTATGCGATGCTCTCCGCGCTGATTTTATCAAAAAAGACACCCTGCGGACCGGTTTTTATAAAGTTGTGAAATTCTTCTTCAATTCAAAATAGATTCTTGACTTTTTTTTCTGCTGTGTCAAAATTACAATTAATATATCGAGAATCGTCAGACAGGCTTAATCGATTTGAACCGTCCATGAGGAGATTGCCGTGGAGCGATTAACAAAATCCCGCCGGAAAACGTAAGGCGGGATTTTTTGTTTTGAGCATAACATTTTCTTAACGAAAGAGGAAAGGCGGCCAGGCTGGAGAATTAAATCAAGCACCAAGGCGAAAACCGGTGCTTAATTTTTTGACGGATTAAAAAAGGAGGTGCCTTCCATGTATCGGAAAGTGCTGGTTCCGCTTGACGGTTCTGCGGTGGCGGAGTGTTCCCTGCCTCATATCGTAAAACTGGTCAAGGACGGTGCCGTGGGCGAAGTAACGCTCCTTAACGTAATCTGGGCCGATGTCGCCTATGTCATTGGCGTTGATCCCGATATCGGTTCCCACCGGCAGAAAATCATGAATAACGTCATGGAAAGGCTCACGGGCAATGCCCGCAAGTATCTTGGTGATATAAAAATGCGGCTTGCTGCGGATGGCGTCAAGGTTAAAACGAAGATACTGGAGGGCATCCGGCCGGCTGATACCATCTCCGACTATGTCCAGAAAAACGGTATAGATCTGGTGATCATCGCCACCCACGGCTATACCGGATTGAAAAAGATGATGCTCGGCAGTGTCGCGCTGGATATTTTGCATAATGCCTGCGCCCCCGTTCTTCTAATCAAGCCGGGGGCTGGCGGGGCAGAGAAGACGGCCGCAGGCAAAGCCTAGTGCAGCCAGGAAGCCGCTGGCAGACAAACCTCATCTTGCCCGGCGCTGTTTATTCCCGGTTACATATATTTCCGGTGTTGAATGGCCTCTATGTATCCGGCCGTTCCGGAAGATATTTGCGCGGCGTTGGCTTCATCCGTATCGAGGTGCATATCCATCCGGAAATCAGGATGGACGCGGACTAAAACGTCGCCGAAAATAAGCTCTCTTACTCCTTTGACCCGCACCATAACCACATCCTTATCCCGTAATCCGAGCGCCAGCGCTTCTTCCGGAGACATGTGAATATGACGTTTTGCGCAAATTACTCCTTTCGTTAATTTAACCGTACCGGCGTCACCCTCAACCATAATTCCCGGCGTGCCTTCAATATCGCCGGAATCACGGATTGGCGGATCGATGCCCAGTTTGAACTGTTCGGTGCGTGATATTTCCACCTGCGACTCCCTGCGGGCGGGGCCAAGGATACGAACGCGTTCGATCCGGCCTTTGGGCCCGACAAGATTGACGACTTCTGCGGCGGCAAACTGGCCCGGCTGGCTTAGATCAGCGCGGGGTGTCATTGTCCTGCCTTGACCAAAAAGAATTTCAAAATGTTCCTGGCTTAGGTGAATATGATGCGCCGATGTGGATAAAGGAATGGGACGCGAACTAAGTTTCTGGAAGTCGTCTTTAGTTCGGAATCGACCCAGCGCGTGAATGGTTTCCCGGGCAATCATTTTTTCTTCGTCCGCCGGGATAACCAGAATTCTGATTTTGGAACCGGGTTCGGAAATGTCGGTAATCTGGCCGCGCCGAGCGCGCGTTTTTCTGTTGATGTCGTCATAAATAATAATGCCGGATGCTTCCATGCCCTGGCATATGCGCGCACGTATTTCCGCCGAATTTTCTCCAATGCCGCCGGTAAAGATCAGAACATCCAACCCGCCCAATGCCGCCGTATATGCACCGATATATTTTTTCGCTCTGTAGCAGAAAACGCTGATTGCCCTTTTGCACCTTACGTCTCCCGCTTCGGCTTCTTCAAGGATGGTCCGCATATCATTGCTTTTACCGGAGATACCGGCCAGTCCGCTTTTCTTGTTGAGCATTTGATCGATTTCTTCCGCCTCCATCCCCCGGTGCCGCTGTAAATGCAAAATCACGCCGGGATCAACGTCTCCGGCACGCGTACCCATGACTAAGCCTTCCAACGGCGTCATTCCCATGCTGGTATCCACACTCTGGCCGTGATCTATCGCGCAAATGGAGGCGCCGCTGCCGAGATGGCAGGAAATGATTTTTAATTCGCCCAGCGGGCGTTTGAGAAACGTAGAAGCGCTGAGAGAAACAAATTTGTGATTGGTTCCGTGAAAGCCGTAGCGACGGATTTGTTCTTCCTCACAGACATCGTAAGGCAGTGCATAGGTGAATGCATTTTCCGGCATGCCGACATGAAAAGATGTATCGAAAACCGCAACCTGTGGGGCTGCGGGGATTAGTTTCTGCATCAGGGTAATTCCTTCCAGATTATAAGGATTGTGCAACGGCGCCAGCGGTACCAGGTCATTTATGGCGGAAAATACCCGGGCGTTAACTATTGTTGAATTGGGAAACTGCACGCCGCCGTGCACAACCCGATGCCCGACGGCTTTGATTTCGGATAGGTCCGTGATCCCTGTATAGGCGGTATCGGTGATGGCGGAGAGCATTAACTGAAAAGCATGCTCTGTGTTCATAATTTCCTTGACCAGCTGCTCTTTTTTGGCATCCGGCGTCCGGAGAACGTGGGAGGCATTGCCGGAGCCGATTTTCTCGATCATTCCTTCCAGCACCGGCTTACTTTTAGTCGTGTCAAATAAAGTGTATTTCAGCGATGAACTGCCGCAATTAACGGTCAGGATTTTCATCGGTTCATATACGGAAGTGAAGTTCAGATCGTAAGGATCATCATTTTCCCTGTGTACATTTTTCGAGCGTTCCCGGGCATCATCCTGTTCATTGCGCAGCAGCCTCTTCGTAACCAAACGGGTGAACTTGCCCAGTGTTGCGGGATTTTCCGCAATGATCCGGGAAAATGTTTCCCGCGGGATTCTGATGATTTTGGCCCATCGGGAGGCAATGACGTCGAGTACCGCCGGCTCTCCGGTCAGCAGCGACATTTCGCCGAATATTTGCTCCCGCTCCAGTTTGGCCACTGTCCGCCGGCCGCCGTCTTCCTCCGTCAGCAGAACTTCAACTTCTCCATCATAAACAACCCACAGAAAACGGCCCGGTTCTCCACGCTTGATGATTACGCTTCCATCGGTGAAGTCCAATATTTGCGCGTTATCTGCGATGAGTGTCAGGTCTTTATCCGATAAATCAGCCAGTATCTCGATGCCTTTTAGAAAAAGCGTAAGTTCCATTTTGGCCTCCTTGGCGATAAAACAGCTTCGGTTTTTAAAATAAAGATTTCCCGTTTCCGCGGATATGCCTGGTTTGTTAATTGCCGGTGTTTGTTTTACATTATAGAGCAGGGTAAGTGATGCCGACTTTTCAGCTTTCGCTTTCAGCAGGTTTTATTAATAGTACAACTTCCGGGAAACAATGCAATAGAAATAAAAGAGTAATAGGGGGAACCGGCTGAAGCGTTGGTGGTCTGTTGCTCCTCCGGCTGTTTTGCGGCTGGTGTCTTAATTTATCTTGATAAACTCTTTTTGTTAAGGTAATGTACCGTAATTTTTGGAAAAATACGTCATAGATTTGCTTCCCATGGTGAACGTGTGGATAAAAAGAGCAGAAATTCGCTGATTTTTTCCCAGGTTTTTGACGTGGTTGATATCGGGTTAATCGTCCTGGATAAAGATCTGCGCATTTGCCATTGGAACCGTTGGATGCAGCTGCAAAGCGGTATTGAGCCCGATAAGATTATCGGTGCGGTAATTTTCGACTTTTTCCCGAATTTGCAGCGCCCGTGTTTTTTGAGAA
>CAYYBK010000166.1:0-4962 GCA_964470015.1 uncultured Syntrophales bacterium | reverse complement strand
GTATTAGCGGAGCCCAAGTTGATAAATATGGCAATTTGAACAGTACTTGTATCTTTGGCGATGGTGACTACCTGCATCCGGTGACTAGACTTCCCGGCAGTGGCGGGGCAAATGATATTGCCAGTAGTGCGAAACGAACAGTTTATTTAATGCCGTTACAGAAAAGGAGGTTTCTGGAAAGAGTGGACTACATCACTTCCTGTGGATACATTGACGGCCCCGATACAAGAAAAAAATACGGGCTTCCCGGTGGTGGTCCCGTCGCCATTATTACAAACATGTGCATATTCAGATTTGATAAGAAGACAGGAGAAGCTTATCTGGATAGCGTTAAAGAGGGGGTTAAACCGGAAGAGATACGAGACAATGTATCTTGGGATCTTAAAATGGCACCCGAAGTTAAAGTAATAGAGCCCCCTACTGTTGAACAAATTACAATACTGAGAAAACTTGATGCGAATAAGATGTTCATCGGGAACGGGCTGGCCAACATCACCTTCGAAAGCTACATGAAATATTTGAACGATATGGCAAGTCAATAATTTAATCTGAAAATTAGCCATTTAATATTTGCATGGATTTACAAGCAAATAATATCGGCGTAATTTATGCTCGCGCTGTTTATTTCAAATTTTTATTTTAGTGATTCAGGCTAAAAAATTATTTTTTCCGGAAAGTCCAAATGATAAGGAGGATTATTGCATGTCATTGAGCTTTGATTTTAACGAAGATCAGAAAATGCTGGAAGAAAGCGTCTGGCGCTGGGCGTCAACATGGCTGGAGCCGCAAATGGAAAAGCTCTACGAAGAAGATAGAATGCCTCCTGATTTTTTCCGGGAGCTGGGTAAAGTTGGCGTCAACGGCGTTGCTTTTGAAGAAGAATACGGCGGTGCTGGACTGGGCTATGTAGAAACACTGCTCACCTACGAAACCATCGGACGCGTGAGCAACGCACTGGCGATGTCGGCCGGTGCCAGCCAGACCCTCTGCTTTGACAATTTCCGCCGTAATGCCACACCTGATCAGAAAAAGGCGATTTTGCCCAAAGCATGCAGCGGTGAATACATCGGCTGTTTGGGAATTACCGAGCCCAATGCCGGCTCCGATGCCATGAATATGTCCACCAGAGCTGTCAGAAAAGTGGACAGATTCATCATCAACGGCAGTAAAACATTCATTACCAACGGTCCGATCGCGGACATAATGGTGTTTTACGCTAAAACCGATCCCGACAAGAAATCACGCGGTATATCTACTTTTTTCTTTTTCCCGAAAAAGACAAAAGGATTCTCCTGTGAAAAAATAAAGAAGTGGGGAATGCGAACATCGCCCACCGGCCTCATCACGTTTGAAGATATGGAACTGCCGGAGGAAAATCTCATCGGCGGCTTGAACCGTGGAGTCGCCGTACTTACCAACGGCCTTTGCACGGAAAGAATAACCCTCAGCGGTTGCAGCCTGGGATCACAGCGCTCCTGTCTGGAGCTGTCCATAAAATACGCCAAGGAAAGAGTGCAATTTGGCAGGCCGATCGCGTCTTTTCAGATGATTCAGGAGAAACTGGCGAATATGTACACCGGATACATATCTTCCCGGGCAATGGCTTACCGGGCCGCGGTATATTGTGATTCGCTGGAAAATAAGAAAGGCGGCAAAGGAACCGATCTGGACCGCATGGCTGCAGCGGCGTTGCTTTATTGCGGAGAAGCAGGCACCAAAATAGCCGCCGATGCGGTTCAAATTCACGGTGGCTATGGGTACTGTTCGGAATATGCCGTTTCCCGCCATTACCTCGACCAGAAACTATGGGATATCGGTGCCGGTACTTCCGAAATCCGCCGGATGATTATCGCCCGGGAATTGATCCGCGATGATTTCCAAAGCGGAAGATAATAATTTAGAAAATATATTTCACCCTTAAGGAGAATAGAGCGATGAGAGAAGTAGTTATAGTATCCGGTTGCCGGACGGCGATCGGTTCGTTTGGCGGTAGTTTACGGGATATGAACACTCCTTTTTTGGGAAGCATCGTCATGCGGGAAGCGATAAAGCGCGCGGGGATAAATCCGGCGCTTATCGACGACGTCCGTTTCGGCTGCTGCATGGAACCGGTGGACGCGCTCAATGCGGCAAGAGTGGCGGCGCTAATGGTCGGGATTCCGGATACCGTAACCGCGGTTACCGTTAACCGCGTTTGTATTTCCGGCATGGAGGCGGTGCTTTCGGGAGCGGCGCTAATCCGCGCGGAGATGGCCGACATCATCCTGGCCGGCGGCATGGAGCACATGTCCGGAGTTACCTATTCACTGCCGGGATCGCGCTGGGGATACCGGTTGCAGGATCAGACGGTCGTGGACGACCTCATCCACGGGCTGCACGCCGGATCACACCTCCTGCCCGGTCCGGAAAACGGCCCCGTTAAGGACGGCCCGATCATCGCAATGTATAAAGGCAAACCATACATCATGGGGATTACCACCGAACTGATCGCCCAGATGTACGACATCAGCCGCGAAGAAATGGATGAAGTAGCGCTGCGCAGCCATAACAACGTGGAAAGAGCCACACAAAACGGTGATTTCCGGGAAGAGATAGTTCCCTTCGAGCTTCCCCGGAAAAAGGGCAAACCACCCGTAATTTTCGATAAGGACGAGCATTTCCGTCCCCGTCTGACCATGGAAGAGCTGAGGAGCCTGCCGCCCGCTTTCCTGCCGAAGATCGGCAAGGTCACCGCCGGCAATGCTTCGGGGATCAATGACGGTGCCAGCGCGATGGTGCTCATGTCGGCGGAAAAGGCCAGGGAATTGGGAATACAGCCGCTGGCCCGCATCAAGGCATTCGGCCGCGGCGGCTGTCACCCCTCCGTTATGGGTTTAAGCCCCGTACCGGCGGTGCGCGATCTGGAAAAAAGATCCGGCCTCAGAGTAAAAGACTTTGAACTGATCGAAGTCAATGAGGCGTTTGCCGGGCAATATATAGGCTGCGAGAAAGAATTGGGTCTCAACAGAGAAATCACCAACATTAACGGGTCGGGTGTCGGCCTGGGGCATCCGGTCGGTTCCACCGGCTGCCGCATTATGGTGACCCTGCTTTATGCCATGAAAAAACACGGCAAAAAGCTGGGCTTGGCCACTCTCTGCGGCGGCGGCGGTGTTTCCATGGCCACGGCTATCGAAATGATGTGATAGTGCTTATGCGATTTCTTCCGGCAGATAATGGGTTCCCGGCAGAACAAAAATTTATATTTTTATTAAAAAATTGACAATCGTGTTTCTGCTTGCTGGAATAATATTGTAAATTATAATATGATATAAAGTATTATCGGCAAATCTTGTATTACTTATCTGCGGCACTGGGAAGTTTATGGCGAAAAACCTGTCTGCGAATAATTATAATCTGTTAAATTAATTGATATTGAACCGTAAGAAAATAAAATTCTTATCAGACAACTATTTTAATTAAGGAGGAGGCAGAATGGCAGGCGAAGTAAAAAGGGCGACAAGAGCAGAAAGACTAGAGCAGGAGAAGACAATCAATCTTAAATACTGGGAGGAACAGGATGCCCTTTTGTTCCGGCATCGGGAGGAAGCATATAATATCGGCGGCGAAGAGCAGGTTAAGCGGTTGGAAAAGCAGGGCAAGAAGCCGATGCGCAATTTGATCAAAATGCTGATCGATCCCGGAACGGATTTTTATGAGCTGGGAATTGATGCTGGTTACAACATCGGCAACGTAAAACTTTACGGCGGCGATATCTACAATGCGGAAAAACGCGGTCATATCCCCGGCGGCGGTGTAGTTACCGGTGTCGGCACCGTAATGGGCAGGGACTGCATGATCTTCGCCAATGAAAACCGTTACGCTGCGGGGACTTATTTCCCGATCACCCTGAAAAAGCACATGCGTGCCCAGGCAATCGCCGAACAGTGCGAACTTCCCTGCGTTTATCTTGCCGATTCCGGCGGCGTCAACCTCCCGCTGCAACTGGGCTGCTTCGCCGATGACGGACACTTCGGAACAATGTTTTACAACATGTGTCGTATGTCCGCCAAAGGAATAAAACAATATACACTGTCCACCGGCGGCAACACGGCGGGCGGAGCTTACATCGTTTACCTGGCCTCCGAATCAATAATGATTGAGAAAATGGCTTATGCCTTTCTGGCCGGACCGCCGATGGTTAAATCAGCCATCGGTGAAACTGTTTCCGCGGAAGATTTGGGGGGTGCCTACGTTCATACCCAGCACTCCGGCGGCTGCGACCATTTTGTCCGCACGCAGGAAGATGGAATCGCCAAATTGCGCGCCATGATGGAGTTCGAACCAGCCAACAGGCTTTGCATCGAACGCCGGGAAACAAGGGAACCGAAATTCGATTTTAAAGAAATGATGCGCAACACGCCCGTCAATACCTATCATCACATCAATATCAAAGAAACCATCAAGTGTCTGGCTGACGACAGCTATTTCCATGAATACAAACCAACTTACGGACCCGGTCGCGGCGATTCCATCATTGCCGGTAAAATGTGGATGAAGGGGATTCCCATAGGTGTCATTGCTTCCAATGCCAGCGGCGTTATTTATATTGATGCGGCACGCAAAGCTACGGAATGGATGATCCGCTGCGGTAATTCCAAACTTCCGGTATTATTCCTGCAGGGGTCTCCCGGATATATGGTCGGCAAAGCCGAAGAATGGGGCGGAATCGGCAAATACGGATCGGACATGGTCAGGGCTTGCACCTGCCTGGATACGCCAAAGATCACCTATGTCATCGGTCCCGATCACGGCGCCGCTAATTATGGGATGTGCGGAAGGGCCTTCAAGCCAAGGTTTGCCTTTACCAATATGAGAGGGCGCACGACCGTTATGTCCGGCGATACAGCCGGTTTTATCGTGGAAACGGTCCGAAGAAAAAATATAACGGATAAAGGCGGCACGGTGAATGAGGATGAAATG
>CAYYBK010000165.1:0-5040 GCA_964470015.1 uncultured Syntrophales bacterium | reverse complement strand
ATAAATCTCCATTGTCGACGTCGCAATGAATTTGGCGGCGCTGCCGTAACCGGGACTGTGGTCTGTTACCGGCAGGTCGTTATCCACCGTCTTGGGTACGCCGATGACGGCCATTTCATAGCCCGCGGCCCGGGCCAGTTGATGGATCTTCCAGGCGGTGTCCATGGAATCGTTGCCGCCCACATAAAAAAAGTAGCGGATGTCGTGTTTTTGAAAAATAGCCAGCAGTTTTTCGTAATCGCTTTCCGTTAGTTTATAGCGGCAGGAGCCTAAGGCGGCTCCCGGTGTGTAGCGCAAACCATCGATGGTTTGGCGGCTTTCCAGGCCGAGGTCGATAAACTGCTCGTTTAAGACCCCTTTGATGCCGAACACACCGCCGAATACTTTTTTAATCTGGGGCTGGCGGAGAGATTTCCTGATCAATCCGCTGATACTGTTATTAATAACGGCAGTAGGGCCTCCTGACTGCGCAATCAGACAATTTCCCTGCTTGGGCATAAAATCATCTCCTGTCCATTTGCTGTAATAATCAAAATTATGACAACATCAAAATTATAACAACAAGAATTGTGGAATTGGTCAGTGCGCCAATGTCCAGAGTATTGAATCCGGCAGTGCGTGCTGTTACGGATTGGAAGAAAGAAGCCAGAAGCGCCGTCGTTGTTGTTGCTCCTCGCAACGTGTTGTGCATCTCCATAAAATAAATACACGCCGCACCGCCGAGGATTAAGACGACCGTCATTAACAAAACAATTCGCGTGTGCAGGGAAAGCTTCTTCTCTTGGCCGCGCAATTTGGCCATTATTTCATGCTGCACGACAAAACCTATCCCCCCGCAAATAATCAACAACATGAGCGTTATATTAACGATCATATCGCTGCGATAGCGCATCATGCTGTCGGAGAAAAGCGAATAGCCGCAATTGTTAAAAGCCGATACGGCATTATATAGCGCATGATAAAAGGCCTGTGTTGCAGGGAAGTCATTAATAAACCGTAAGAACAATAAAAAAGCACCGCCTGCTTCGATCACAAAAGAGTAGAGCAATATTTTTTTCACAATCAAATAAAAATCACCACGCGGCGTATGTAAAAAAGAAGACTGCACTATCTCTCGTTCTTTAAAAGAAATGCCCCGTCCCATCAGCACAAAAAAAACAACGGAAAAAGTAATGATTCCCAGTCCGCCGATCTGAAAAAGAATCAATGTAATGATTTGGCCGATCAGCGATAGATCCCTGCCAATATCCACCACGGCGAGGCCGGTGACACAAACGGCGGAGGCAGATGAAAATAATGCATCAACAAAGCGTAAATTTTTCTGGGAACAGGAAAACGGGAGCCATAATAATAGCGCACCGAGCAAAACTAACGCGGCAAAACTAAAGACAAAAATTCTTGCGGGAGTGAAATGAAGAGAAAAATACCTTTTTGTCGGCAGGCAAAACTTTATCATCATGCGGCCCTCACCTGAAAGGTCAAGCGGCTCATTATTTTTTACGGGAAATGATCATTTCCCAGATCATTAAAACAGCCCCCGTGGTGATAGCGGAATCGGCCACATTAAATGCGGGCCAGTGCCAGGTGCCAGCATAAAAGTCAAGGAAGTCAACAACGGCACCGAAACGTATCCGGTCAATGAGATTTCCTACGGCACCGGCAAAAATCAACGTCAGAGAAAGAGCGATAATAACGCCGCCGGATCTGTTTTTCACCAGATAATAGATTATCAGTGCAATGGCGATAATAGTAATTCCGATAAAAAAGATATAGCGGAAAGCTGCCGAGGCATTGGCCAGAAAACCAAAAGCAGCACCGGGATTAAGCACATAAACAAGGTTAAAAAAACCGCCGATAACTTCGTAAGATTCATTTATGGAAAACCGCGAAGACATGGCGGCTTTTGTTATTTGGTCCAGGGCGACAATAACGGCCGCACCGAGAACAAATAGTATAATATTCTTCACAAGATTCCCCGCAGTAAATTTAAAGGTTATTCAGACAGCGTTCACAAACAGCAGGATGCTCTTTATTTACTCCGACGGATTCCGCATAAATCCAGCAGCGTTCGCATTTAACACCGGGGGCTTTTTCGACACCGACAGTCATGCCTTTTACTTCCTCGCTAATGTAAGAATTGCTTATTGACTTCTCTTCCACCAGACGCAATTGCGAAACAATCAGCAGAGCGCGCAAGTCTTCCAGGTGATCACAGAGGAAAGAACGCATATTTTCCGGCGGCGCCAGCTTAACCAGGGCATCCAGGGAATGGCCGATTGTTTTTTCTTTACGCGCCTGCTCAATCGCCTTGGAAATTTCGGCTTTGACATCGATCAGCGTTTTCCAGCGTTCACCCAGCCCGGCGTTTAAGAACTGACCGTTGACCAGCGGAAACTGCGTCATATGGACACTGGCTTCTTTGCCTTGCCATTCGGGCAGGCTGGACCATACTTCTTCCGCAGTGAAAGTAAGTACCGGAGCCAGAAGCTGCGTCATCGCCTTCAAGATGGTGAACATAGCCGTCTGGCCCGAACGGCGCGCCAGCGACGCTGCTTTATTCGTATAGAGCCTGTCTTTTAAAACATCCAGGTACATCGCGCTTAAATCCACCGTACAATAGTTGTACAGTGTATAGAAAACCACATGGAATTGATGCTTTTCGTAAGCGTCAGTGACACGCCTGATTATTTCCTGCAGCCGATGCAACGCCCACTTGTCCATTTCCTGAAGCTGCGTGTAATCAACGGTATCGGAGTCGGCATCGAAATCATAGAGATTGCCCAGAATAAATCTGCTGGTATTGCGAATCCGGCGATAAGCCTCCACCAGGCGCCTGAGAATCTCATCCGATATTCTGATATCGTCCGTATAGTCTTCCGCTGCGACCCAAAGCCGCAGTATTTCCGCACCGTACTTTTCGATAACTTCCGCGGCTTCGATGGTGTTACCAACGGATTTGGACATTTTCTTGCCCTCGCCGTCAACAACAAATCCATGCGTAAGTACGCTCTGATAAGGAGCGCGCCCTCTGGTTCCGACGGATTCCAGCAGCGAAGAATGGAACCAGCCGCGGTGTTGATCGGAGCCTTCCAGGTAAATATCGGCGGGCGATTTCAAATAGGATCTTTTCTCCAAGACGGCGGCATGGCTGACACCGGAATCAAACCATACATCAAGAATATTTGTTTCCTTGCTGAACTCCGCATGCTTACAATACGGGCAACATGTCCCGGGAGGAAGCAGTTCTCCGGCTGCCTTCTCAAACCAGATATCGGCGCCGCTCTTCTCGACCAGCGACACCAGGTAATCGATAATTTCTTTGGTCAGGACTTCCTTCTTGCACTTGGCGCAGTAGAAAACGGTAATGGGAACACCCCACAGCCGCTGGCGCGAGATACACCAATCGGGACGGTTTTCGACCATGCCGTAAATACGGTCGTGACCCCAGGAAGGAATCCACTTGACTTTGTCGATTTCGGCTAGCGTTTTCCGGCGCAGATCATTTTTTTCCATGGAAATAAACCACTGTTCCGTAGAACGGAAAATGATCGGCTTCTTGCAGCGCCAGCAGTGCGGATAGGAATGTTGCAGCGGGACATGACCCAACAGTGCACCGAATTCGGCAAGCTTCTTGATCACCGCATCATTGGCGTCAAAAACGAATTGGCCGGCAAAATACTTGACATCGGCGGTAAATTTTCCGGCATCATCCACCGGAGCATAATTCTCCAATCCGTATTCCAAACCTATTTCATAGTCTTCCTGACCGTGACCGGGCGCAATGTGAACACAGCCGGTACCGGCCTCCAATGTAACAAAAGGCGCCAGAATAAGAAGACTCTCCCTCTCCACCAACGGATGCCGGCACTTTGCCCCCTCCAGTACGGAGCCCTTGAATTCATCCAATATTTCATATTTTTTTCCACGGAAGCCGAAAGCATCCAGGCAGTAATCCAGCATCTCTTTGGCGACAATCAGCACTTCGCCGTCAATTTTCACCGCGGCGTAAATAAAATCATCTTTCAGGGCAATGGCCAGATTCGCCGGAATCGTCCACGGCGTAGTTGTCCAGATCACAACACCTACTTTCTCCCCGGCCAGTTTGGGTAAAATCCTGCCGATATCGGAAATGACTTGAAATTTGACATAAATCGAAGGAGTATTATGGTCGGCATATTCCACCTCCGCCTCGGCCAGTGCTGTTTTGCAGGTGGCACACCAGTAAACCGGTTTCTTTCCCTTATAAACACTGCCGTTCAGATAAAGTTTGCCGAATTCAGCCACTGTCGCCGCTTCATAGGGATAGGCCATGGTCAGATAGGGATTTTCCCATTCTCCGAAAACACCAAGCCTTTTAAACTGCGCCCGCTGTATATCAACGTATTTTTCAGCATAAACACGGCAGGCACGGCGCTTATCGGTCTGTGACATCCGGCCTTTCTTATCGCCCAATTCCTTGTCCACCTGATGTTCAATGGGCAAACCGTGGCAGTCCCATCCGGGCACATAAACACCGTCAAACCCCGTCATATTTTTAGCTTTAATCAATATGTCTTTAAGTATCTTATTCAGAGCTGTTCCTAAATGGATGTTGCCGTTGGCATAGGGAGGGCCATCATGCAGAATATAGGTAGTTTTTCCCTTGGCGGACTCTCTGATTCTATAGTAAATGCCCATTTCTTCCCATTTTTTGAGCATTTCCGGCTCTCTTACGGCCAGATTAGCCTTCATCGGGAAATCAGTCCGGGGGAGATTCAAAGTGCTTTTGTAATCCATTCTCATCGCTCCTGATATTTTTAAGTCAGCGGAATACCGCAATTTTATTCGTCGCAGTGCACTATCATATAACCGAGCGACTTTCAAGCACAACCATATCCCGGCAAACCTTAATAATTTTATTGCCCCGCCGGCTAAAATAAATCCCGTCTTGCCATGCCGTCCTCCAATTTTAATTTTATGTAACTACAAAACATTTGACCTTTCGCCTTTCCCCTATTAATAAGGCAAGCAACGGGGTCTGGAGGAAAGGATATAGATTAC
>CAYYBK010000164.1:0-5044 GCA_964470015.1 uncultured Syntrophales bacterium | reverse complement strand
GTATCTCCTTCGCAGCCCGTTTATCATTGCTGCGCCGGCGATGCGTTCATCGGGTTGGGCCGGATTGCGGAAGCACTGATGAAATATGAAACTGCTGTAACTCTGGATAACTCCGGATCTGGCGCCTACTACAACCGGCTGGGCAATTCCCTCACAAGAGCCGGCTACCATAAGGAAGCCGCAGCAGCCTTCCGCAAAGCCATGGAGAGAGAACCGGATAATCCGGCATATGCCCGGCATCTGGCTCTCGCCTGCAAAAATTTGGGGGGGGGTGATTGATCCGGTAAAAGACTAACACGAAAGACTTTACCGGTAACGATTATACAGCCGGTCGGGAATATCCGTTAAACCCGTCCCAGTTTCTTCAATGTATCCTTAAAAACACTGTAGAAAGCCTTATTATCTTCCAGTCCGCGCTTGATTATCACGGCGAAATCGTCGATGTTTTTTGTGTTGATGATCAGATTGACACTTCTGTTAAACGCCATCATGTTGTCCATGGTACGGTATTTATCCGTTATCAGGGCAATAAAAATATTTCTTCTTGTCGAGGCGGCCAGGTTTTGCAAGTAATTCAATACCTCATTACCGTCCTGCGTATTGTCAGCCGCATCAAAAACTTCGTTCAACACGATCAAATCATAAACGTGAAAACGCATGCTTTTTAGAGCGTCCCGGCCGGATGCCGGTTCCGTAATGTGGTATCCCATATCAATTAAGGTTTTTGCTATTTTTTCCTTTATTGCCGGATTGGGCTCGCAAATCAGGGCCGTGTTACTGTCCGTACCGATAAAATCAAATGGTTTTTCCGCGGCATCATAGCCGGCCGAAGCAACTTCACTGACAATTGATTTTTTCCCCTCTTCCATGTCCGAACCCTCCTACCATGGTTTTTTCGGTTTACCGTAATCCGCATCCACCTGTAATTTTCCGAGCAGATCCGTCGTTTTCTCGCCGCGCGAACTTTTTACGGTATCAATTCCTCTGCCGACAATTCCTTTGTTGGATGCATAGGCTTTGGCCGTCTCTTCGCTGATCAGACCTTTCTTGTACAATTCGATGATATAGTCGTCAAATGTAATCCAGCCGTAAGTCTTAGCAGCCTGAATTATTTCATAAAACGTTTTGCCCTCTGTTTCGCCGTTCAGAATCGTATCCTTGACTCGCATGTTCGTGCCCATGATTTCAAAAGCGGCTATCCTGCCGCCGCCTTCTTTCGGCAGCAGACGCTGGCAAACGATCCAGCGTACGGTGTCGGCTAGGCGGATACGGATTTGCTTTTCCTCTTCAATGGTAAACATGCCGATGATGCGGTTGATGGTCTGCCCGGCGTCAACCGTGTGCAGTGTGCTGGCGACAAGATGACCGGTTTCCGCCGCCGACATGGCAATTTCCACGGTTTCACGGTCGCGCATTTCCCCGACAAGGATCACCTTGGGTGCCTGACGCAGTGCGGCACGCAGGCCGTTGGCGAAGGAATCGAAATCCTGTCCCATTTCCCGCTGGTTAAAAGTGGCTTTCTTATGGGGATGGCCGAATTCCACCGGATCTTCCAAGGTAATTATATGGCAGGCCTTTGCTTCATTGATAGCATTGAGAACGGCAGCCAGCGACGTGGATTTACCGCTGCCGGTAGCGCCGGTAACCAGGATGATCCCGTTTTTTTCCTCCGCCATTTTTTTGAACGGTTCGGGAAGTCCGAGTTCTTCTATGGTCGGAATTTTTGTTTCCAGTTTTCGCAAAACGATGGAATAATTGCCCCGCTGAGAGAAGACGTTAACACGGAAACGCGCCTTACCGGGCAGTTCATAGGATAAGTCGCAGGAGCCCTGGGAAAGAAGTATTTCTGTGAGGCGCCGGTCATAGTTGATCAGATTTAAAGCGAATATCTCCGTTTGAAACGGCGTTAGTCTTTCAAAGACCGGCTCAAGATCGACTGTTGTCAGTTGACCGGAGCTTTCCACCTGAAACGGCTTGCCCACGGTAATGTTTAAATCGGAAACATTTTTTTGGGAATCCAGCATCTTGCCCAGAATATAATCAATTTCCTGTTTTTTCATAACATGCTCCCGGTTATAAAAATATTAGCGGAAAATTTTTACTCTGCCCGTAACATTACGCGGCTCACACTTCCGTGAAATCAGCCGGCGCTCCTTTCAGGAACTGCCGGAAACGGGTTTTATCATTGCACTTGGCATAGGCATCATCACCGGCAATCCAGCCGCGGCTGATCAGCTCGAAAATGGCATCGTCCAGAAGCTGCATCCCGTACTTCTTGCCGGTCTGAATCGTCGAAGGAATCTGAAATGTTTTTGATTCCCGGATGAGATTACGCACGGCCGAGTTGGCGATGAGAATTTCCAAAGCGGCACAGCGCCCTTTTTTATCCACACGCTTAAACAGGGTCTGGGAAATAACGGCGCGGATGCCGTCAGCCAGGGTCGAGCGAATCTGCGCCTGCTGGTTGGCCGGAAAGACCTCTATGATGCGGTCAACGGTTTTGGCGGCACTGGTCGTATGCAGTGTGCCGAAAACAAGATGCCCGGTAGAGGCCGCCTCGATAGCCAGGGAAATTGTTTCCAAATCACGCATTTCACCCACCAGGATGATATCAGGGTCTTCCCGCAAGGCACCGCGCAAAGCCGCGCTGAAACTTTTCGTATGCATGCCGACTTCTCTGTGGTTGACGATGCAGCTCTGACTCTTATGAACAAATTCGATCGGATCTTCAATCGTGATGATATGATCTTTGCGCAGTCTGTTTGCTTCATTGATTACGGCTGCCAGCGTTGTGGATTTACCGCTGCCGGTAGGCCCGGTCACCAGAACCAAGCCGCGGGGCAGCAAAGCCAGTTTGGCGATTACTTCGGGAAGTCCCAAATCCTGGCAGGTCATTATTTTGCTGGGGATTTCCCGGAAAACCGCCGCTACGCCCCATTTCTGTTGAAAGTAATTGGCGCGGTAACGTGCCAGGCCCGGTATTTCATAGGCAAAATCAATATCGCCGGTTTCCTCAAACTGTTTTACTTTATATTCCGGAGCAATTTCATAGAGCATCGCCTTAAGATCATCATTCCCCAGAACATCGTATTTGATCCGCTCGATTTCTCCCCTGATTCTCATGGCCGGCTGCTGACCGGTTACCAGATGGAGATCCGACGCGCCCTGTTCGTGCAGAAGTTGAAAAAACGCATCTATTTTTGCCATAGTTATTCTCCCTGCGGGATTAGTTTTTCCGATATTGCTGCTTTTACCGTAAAAACCGGTGTTGAGTATAGGGAAACAGCCACGATTTTGTCAAGGCAAGAATAA
Source organism: uncultured Syntrophales bacterium (assembly GCA_964470015.1). Lineage (GTDB taxonomy): Bacteria > Desulfobacterota > Syntrophia > Syntrophales > Smithellaceae > MVRV01. The sequence continues at coordinate 1,732 of CAYYBK010000164.1, read as the reverse complement.
AACTTCTTGTCACGGAGACACGCATTCATATCCCTTTCCACACATCATTTCCGGGGAATAAAGATTATAAATGAAACTCCGGCTTATGCCCTCTCCCGTAAACAAAAAACCCGCTGAGGACAGCGGGTTTTTCCCAGGTGCGGGTGCACGGAAATTATGCGCCTTGTTTAATTATTAAATGCGATATCCGTTTTCTTGGGGATGGGAATGATAAAAACGGGTATCTTGATGCGCTGGAGAAGCCGCTGCGCCACGCTTCCCAAAAAGGCATGCTCCACAAAACCCTTGCTGTGCGTCCCGATGACCAGTATATCGGATTTCAATTCCGCTGCCTTTTTCAGTATCTCCACAGTCGGGTCGCCGGCCACCACTTGAATGGAAGAAACCCGATCCATTACCGCCGGCTTATCCTGAAGCTCTTTTTTAACGATAACCTCCAGCCTTTCTTTGATTCTCCTGATATTGGCGTCTTTTGCCGCCTGCTCGGCCTTTTTCACCGTATCCTCCACCAGAATGAGTTCGCCGGATATGGGCTGTGTCTCAAAAACGTAAATCATGTCAATCTGCGCATCGTGTTTTTCAGCCGTATTAAGCGCATAACGGAAAGCATAGGCTGAGTTTATACTGAGATCGGTCGCATATAAAATCCTGACAATTTTGGGAATCATAATATCTACTCCTTTGAATTGAACTGTTGCTTTGTTTAAATTTATCTTTCCCCCCACCAAGGCAATTTTTCCTATCAAACGCCTTGTGTCTTGCAATTAGTCCTTCTTGTTTTCCACGTTTCGGCCAAACGGCTTCGATGCCAATTCTTCCAGCGGTGTCAGGATCATTTCGGCGGCAATACCTGCGGCATCGGTAATCACCTCCCGGCAGAACAGCGCCTGTTCCCGGCAGAGCCAGTTATCACTCCATTTGCCAGCCAAATCGCGACAGCAGGTGGCACCGTATTTTTCATACATTCTGTTTGGTATCTGATTAAAGAGCCTGTAAAGGCCGGGATGGCCATAAAACTGTGCTCGCGATTTCATTGCCACCGCTTTTGGATCTTCTCCCTCCGGCAGTTTTTCCCGCCCATGGACACAGCTCACGGCGATCACTGCACCAACGACTGCTCCGCAGGTGTCGCCGTACAGGCCGATGCCGCCGCCGAAACCTGTGGCTACTTTTTTAACCTCCGGCGGCAGCCCCGTATCAATGCATTGCAGAACAGCCTCCGTTACGCATTCCGAGCAGTTATATCCCAGGGAATAATTTTTCCTTGCCCTTTGTCTTATTTCTTCGATTTTCTCTTCCTTTGTCATCTTAATATTTCTCCTTTCTGGGTTAAGTTTCAATTTGTCTTCTTGACTTCGCTTACAAATTCATCCGTCGTCATAATTTTGAAAAGAGGATAAAGTGGATGATTTCGGTAAATTTTCAGAGTTGCCTCATGTATCTCCGCAGTAAATGCGGCACAGCAGTCACCGAGAATATAAGCCTGAAAATCATGGGCAAGGGCATCCATGGCGGTACTGAGCACGCACCAATTGGTGCTGATACCGCAGATCGCCACCGTATCCACACCGTAAAGCCGCAGAATCTGATCCATATCCGTCTTGTAGAACGCACTGAATCTTCGTTTTGGACTGTAGATGTCGGTCGGTGCCTGGATCAGCAGGTCCGTCACTTCAGCATCCGGCGTTCCTCTAATGGATCGCTCTTTCATCTTCCCCCGAAAAATAAAATC
>CAYYBK010000163.1:0-5072 GCA_964470015.1 uncultured Syntrophales bacterium | reverse complement strand
GAACCCCTATCCGCCAGGCGGGCTGGATCCTAAGTCCAGTGCGTCTGCCAATTCCGCCACTCTCGCCTTGGGATTTTCGTAAAATATATAGTCACTACGCGCTTAAAAGTCAACGCGGATTATTCTTTGTTTTCTTTCTATCTAACGAAATCCATTAATATGTCATTTTCTCCAAAATCCAGGGACCAAAAGAACAATAATAGTATAGATTTCCAATCTTCCCAAGAGCATGCAAATAATTAAAATCCATTTACCGATGAGTGGCACTCCGGAAAAATTATCCATTGGTCCGACTGTGCCAAGACCTGGTCCGACATTACCGATACATGTAGCTACTGCCGATATCGCGGAGATGACATCAAGACCGACCGCGGCCATCATAAGCGTGGCTATTACATATATCAGTAAATAAAGAAAGAAAAAACCCCAAATACTCCGCATGATTGTCTGGGGGATGGGGACTCCGCCGAGCTTGACAACCGTAATCGCATGGGGATGGATAATCCTTACTAGTTCGAGGTAGCTGTGCTTTACCAGCACAATCAGTCTTACTATCTTAATGGCACCGCCCGTAGATCCGGCCATACTTCCAAAAAACATGCACAAAACAAGGATTAATTGCGAAAAAGCGGGCCATTTTTCGTAGTCCGCCGTAACAAATCCGGTTGTCGTTATGATAGACACAACCTGGAAAGAAGCGTAGCGAAAAGCATCCGTACTTGTACTGTAAAAAGATCCGTATATGTCCCAGGCAACCAGAATGATGAAAGCTCCCGTTATTATGAAATAGGCACGCAATTCCGGATCTGAAAAAACACTCCTGATCCGGCCTGCCACGAGCTTGAAATGAAGAGAAAAATTAATTCCGGCAATCAGCATGAAAGCTATAACTACATAATCTATATAAGAGCTCTGATAATTGGCTATGCTGGCGTTTTTCGTTGAAAATCCACCGGTAGGCATGGTTGTAAAAGCATGATTGACGGCATCAAAGAGCGACATGCCTCCAAACAGAAGGAGGATGATCTGCAATACCGTCAGAAAAATATAAATTTTCCAGATAGCCTTGGCTGTATCGGATATGCGCGGCGTTAATTTATCCACAACAGGGCTGGGCGTTTCCGCCTTATAAAGCTGCATTCCCCCTACTCCGAGAAACGGGAGCACTGCTATGGAAAGGACGATGATACCCATTCCACCCAGCCATTGTGTCTGGCTTCGCCAGAGCAGAATGCTCCGGGGTATTTTCTCTACATCCGTAAAGATGCTGGCCCCTGTTGTCGTAAAGCCCGAGATACATTCAAAATAGGCATCAGTAAAACTTGCAACAGCGCCGGTAAACATATACGGAAGCGTGGCTACCAACCCGGCAATAACCCAGCCGAATGTAACGATCAATACTCCATCCCGATGACTCAAATAAAGGTTCCGGCGAAAGTTTTTCGTCAATAAATATCCCATTCCACCTAAGATACATGTGATCAACGCTGCTAATAAAATGGGGGACGTGCTGGCATCGCCATCATATATAGAAATTCCGAGGGAAGGCAGCATGGCAATGCCCAAAAAGAAAACAACTACAGATACCAGATTAAAAATGAAACGAAAGTTCATTTAAAAATACTCCAGTTTCACCATAAGCAATTTCTCCAGTTCCGGGATCACCTGCTGCAAGCCGAAAATAATTAGCCGGTCCCGGGCAAGGATAACGGTGTCACCGCGCGGGATGATAATATCGTCCCCTCTTACCACAGCACCCAAAATCGCCCCTTCGGGGAATTTTATATCTTTTAAAGGAGTATTGACGATATCGGATGTTTCTACCGCTTCCGCTTCCAATGCTTCCGCATGTTCCTCCCGCAAAGGCGCGACGGAGATAATTTTGCCCTGGCGGATATGCTGAAGAATGGCCCTTACCGCCGCCATACGGGGATTGATGACAGTATCCAGGCCGATATCAGAAACTACGGGGATATAGCTTAACTTGCTCACCCTGGTAATCGTTTTTTTCGTTCCCATACCTTTGGCCAGCAAGGAAATCAATACGTTGCTTTCTTCGTCACCGGTAACGGCAATGAGAAGATCAGCGCTTCCGATATTCTCTTCTCGCAAAAAATCGCGATCCGTGCCATCGCCCTTAACCGTAATGACATGATTTAAGATCGCCGCCATATTTTTGCATCGTTCGCTGTCATCATCAATTAATTTGACATGAAAATGCTTTTCATCCAATGCTGCTGCCAGAGCGGCTCCCGTCTCCCCGGCTCCGACAATTACGATGTTTGTAATAGGTTTATTCTGCATATGAAGGCGCTGCAGCGTGCTGTTCACTTCTGCTCCCCGGATTACGAAATAAACCAGGTCATGGGGTTGAATGACGTCTTTACCGCTGGGAATCAGGATTTTCTGGCCGCGGACAATAGCTCCGACCAGAACATTACCCCACATTCCCTCTAAAGAGTTCAGCCGTCGTCCGGCAAAAGGTGATTCCCGCGTAATGAGGAAGCTGATCAGCTTAACTTTACCACCGACAAAGTCGATTACTTCTGATGCTCCCGGAACATCCAGCAGACCGATAACAGTATCAACCATCATGGCCCTGGTATTAATGACTAGGTCGATTCCTAAAATTTCTTTATTAAAGATCTCTTTTAATGCCAGGTACTCCTGGTTTTTTAAACGGGCAATTTTAATTGTATGCTTATTGATATTCCTGACCAGCAGGCAGGATATCATGTTGACTTCATCGCTGTTGGTAGCGGCCACGAGCATTTCTGCTTCTTCGATGCCCGCATTACGGAGCATTTGTGGGCTGGTGCCGGAACCCCAGAGAGCCTGAACATCAAGGTTTTCGCTTATACGATTTATTTTCTTCGGATCTTTGTCGATTATTACGACATCATGCTTCTCTTCGGAGAGTGTTTTGGCTATGTGATACCCTACTTCCCCCGCCCCTATGATAATAATACGCATCGGCTTCCTCCGCAACATCACTTAATACTTGCAATATAGAAAATTTAATAATTTTGCCTATCTTAGCGGAAAATTTTGGGCACTATATATTCACTTAATTTATGAAAGTCAACGCGGATTATCAGCTATATTTTAAATTAAACCGATTGAGTTAAAGAAGTGCGGAAGGCCGGTTCACGATTACTTACAACAGAAATAAATAATAACTACACTGTTCTTCTGAATAAGCAGGCGGCACACTACCGAGCAGGCATCGTCGCCTTTTTTGTTTAACTGGTCGGGGCGAGTGGATTTGAACCACCGACCCTCTGAACCCCATTCAGATACGCTACCAGGCTGCGCCACGCCCCGACAAGTTGTAAAGTGTTGAGGTCATTACCATCATCAAAAGACCATGTCAAGAGCAAACAAACCGTCAATGATTCATTCTCACCTTACGAGTTACTCTATACGCACATAACTGCGGGTTCAAGGAAGACAGCAGAAAATAATTCTTGAATTAAAAAAAACAATCAAGTAATGTATATACATGATTTCTAAGACAAATATAATAATGAAGTCAAAAATAAAGCTTATACCATTTTTGTTGCTGCCGGCCATTTACCTTTTTCTCATAACAGCCGCTGTTGCCCATGCCGATATTTTTAAGTGCATAGACGATGATGGCGTATTGCACCTGACGAATGTTCCCTCCGATCCCAATGCCAAATACGTTCTTGTGTTAAAAGAAAAGAGGATCCTTTTCCGTTCCGGAATCGATGTTGATAAATTCGACCAGTTGATCATTAAGGCGGCCCACAAACACAAACTCGACCCCGCCTTGATTAAAGCCGTCATCAAAGCAGAATCTAATTTCAATCATCAGGCAATTTCCCCGGTTGGCGCTCAGGGCCTGATGCAATTAATGCCGGCTACTGCTTATCAGCTGCATGTCGAAGATACCTTTCACCCGGAAAAAAATATTGAGGGCGGTGTACGCTATCTCAGTTATCTGCTCAATCTCTATCGCGGAAATCTAACGCTGGCCTTGGCTGCTTACAACGCCGGGGAAGGAGCAATCAGCAAATACAATCAGCAGGTGCCCCCCTATCGGGAAACCCAAAATTACGTTAAGCGGGTACTGGGTTATTATAAATCATTCAGCAAATAGCTTTATCATTGTTTTTTGATATATAAATACTGTTTTAATTTGGCCAGTTTTTTATCTTTTATCCCTTCTATTTCCATCAGCTCATCCATATTTTTAAAACCGTTCTTCCCGTTTCTCAATTTTAAAATATTGTTTACGGTTATTTCACCCAAGCCCGGAATTAAAAGCAAATCGTCTTTTGTTGCGCAGTTCAGATCTATTTTGATTCCTAAAGCCAGCCGCCGGGAGTTGCCAATTTCTTCCACAGAAACATATTTTGTGCCGTGGGCATTGACTTTTAATTTCATTCCGGTTTCGAGAGTAAAATCATCCTGAACCACGCCAGCAAAGCCGGCCATCTGCAGGAGCTGATTAGCGTTTGTTCCGGGTTTCACGAAATAGATGCCGCCGGTATTATTGTGATGGACAACTTCTACGGTCAGTTTGGAATCATCCTGATCGGAAAAAGCCGGAACTTTATACTTAATAAAAGAGTTGGAGAAAAAAATAATAAAGGGAATAATCGCCAGCAGTAAAAATATTGCGATTAATCCCTTTATTCGTCTTTCATGCATTCGAATTCTTGATTAATGTGCGGATTTTTTGTCTAACCCAAAAGCGTCATGCAGCGCCATCACCGCCAGCTCTGTATATTTTCTTTGGATGACACAGGAAATCTTTATTTCCGACGTACTTATCATCATAATATTAATTCCCTCCGCCGACAGCGTCGAGAACATTTTCGCCGCTACGCCGGCATGACTCGCCATCCCTACGCCGATTATCGACACCTTGGAAACCTGATCATCAACTTCTACGCTTTTCGCCTCGATGGCCGCCGCCGTTTCCTGAATAATTTTTTGCGCTTCTTTTAAATCCTTTTTGGAAACAGTAAATGTAAGGTCGGTAAAACCTTCCAAACTGGCATTTTGAATAATCATATCAACAATAATATTGTGCTGCGATAACG
>CAYYBK010000162.1:0-5089 GCA_964470015.1 uncultured Syntrophales bacterium | reverse complement strand
GGAGTGTTCAGTATCGCCCGTTATTGCGATGCGCCTTTGAAACTGATTTTCATTAAGAATACGGATCAGCTTTTCCGGCCTGGTTCTTTTTTGTTCAACTCTCGTGATTTCAATAGGATTGAGGTAAAATTGCTCGGGGCGCTGGAGCCGGATTACCAGCGCAACGATTTTTCCATTTCCGCCGTAGCCGAGCAGGCCAGAGTGCTTTTTGAACAGGCGGCGGCCGGAGAAAAGAGCGCGGCAGCGGAAAAAATAGAATCAGCGGCGGTATGAACAACGAATTAAAGGGCAAGAAATACCTTGCCGTAAATCAAAAAAAGGAAGGTCATGTTATGAAAGCAGCGGATATCAAGAAAATTGCGGTATTGGGAGGCAGCGGACTGATCGGATCAAGTTGGGTAACGTTTTTCCTGTGGAAGGGCCTTGATGTCAATGTTTATGACGTCAACGCTAATCTGCTGGATACGGCACGGGAACGTATCGATGTGAATTTATCCTACCTTGTGGAGAAAAGCATCGTAACCAAAGAGGCCAAGGAAAAAGCCCTGCGGAAAATATTTTATACGAAGGACCTGCCGGAAGCCTTCCGTAACGCGCAGTACATTCAGGAATGTGCTCCGGAAAGATATGAGCCGAAGCAGGAACTTGTCGCCGCTCTGGATAAGTACGGCTCTCCGGAGACAATTTTCGCCAGCAGCACTTCAGGGCTGATCATCACGGACATTGCCAAATATTCCCGCTTTCCGCAAAGATGTGTCGGTGCCCACCCTTACAACCCGCCGCATCTGATTCCGCTGGTGGAAATCAGCAAGGGCGACAAGACCAGCGCAGATACTGTGCAGATCACCTATGATTTTTTCAAGGCCGTAGGAAAGGAGCCGGTGATCATGCAAAAGGAGGCCCCCGGTTTTATTTCCAACCGTCTGCAGATGGCCGTGTACCGGGAAGCGGTCGATATGGTGATACGTGGTGTGTGCTCTGTCGAGGATGTGGACAAGGCGCTTTGTTACGGCCCCGGTTTGCGCTATGCCCTGATGGGTCAAACCCTGATTTTTCATCTGGGCGGAGGCAAGGGCGGATTGAAGGGCTTTCAGGCGAATATCGGCAAAACGGCGGAGGTATGGCTTGCCGATATGGCCGATTGGAAGAAATGGCCGGAGGGATGCGCCGATGTTCTGCAGGCGGGGGTCGATAAGGAAATCGCAAACCGGAGCGTGGAAGAAGGGAAAACGAGCGAAGAAATCATCCGCTGGCGCAACGACAAGCTTTTGGCTTTATTGAAGATACTTAATAAAATATGATAGGTTTGCGGATGCAGGCCGGACTGGTATTAATTCTTGCAGCGGGGAGACATCCGGAACCTTAAATGCATTTTTTGCCGGAACATTCATGCCGAAAAGAAAACGTGTTGTGATAACAGGTTTGGGAACGCTGAATGCGCTTGCCCGTAATGTCGCCGATTTTTCTTGTGCGCTGCGCGCCGGTGTCTGCGGCATCCGTCCGCTGAGCCTTTTCGAAACGGAAGGATTTAATTGCCGCAAGGGCGGCCAGATTCAGGATTTTGCGGTGCGTGATCACATTCCGGGATTTTTTTCCGTCAAAAGAATGTCCCGGGCTGATCAGCTCTCTTTTGCCGCAGTTCTGGAGGCGCTAGACAATGCCGGCCTTTATCAGCTGCCCGTTCCGCTTCGGGAAAATACGGGTGTAGTTGTCGGTGGCGGTTCCGGCGGTCTTCTGGAGGCGGAAATATTTTACACCGATTTATTAAAGAAAGCGGGGAGGCGGGCGCGCTTCTCCAAACTGGCATCGGTATATTGCGCCTCTTCCGCCGATCGTATTGCTTCGGGTCTTGGTTTGTATGGGCCGAAAGCCACATTTATGACGGCCTGCTCGGCCGGCGCAACCGCCATCGGCTATGCCCGGGACCTGATTAGCAGCGGCCAGGCGGAAATCATGATTGCCGGTGGAGTGGAACCCATGTGCCGGATCACTTACGCCGCATTCAACGCTCTCAAGTCTCTTGATCCCGATGTCTGCCGCCCTTTCGACAAGGATCGGGCGGGGTTGTCTTTGGGTGAGGCGGCCGCTTTTATGGTTCTCGAATCACGGGAGTCGGCTTTAGACCGCGGCGCCGAAATCTACGGGGAGATTCTGGGCTACGGCGTCACGTGCGATTCTTTTCATATGACGGCTCCCGATGAAAAAGCCTCCGGAGCCGTTCGTTCCATGCAGGCGGCCCTGACCGACAGCGGGCTTTCCATAGAAGAAGTGGATTATATCAATGCACATGGTACGGCAACCCCGATCAATGATGTTACGGAAACCAGAGCGATTAAGGAAGTGTTCGGTAAACGTGCTTATTTAATTCCGGTCAGTTCCACGAAAGCGATGACCGCCCACACGCTGGGTGCCGCCGGCGCGTTGGAAGGCGTTGTTTCCGTGCTGGCCTTGAAGTACGGCTTCATTCCGCCGACAATCAATTGCCGGCAGCCCGATAAGGAATGCGATCTGGATTACGTGACTGACGGGGCGAGGAACGCCCGGTTGCGCGCCGTGCTTTCCAATTCCTTTGCCTTCGGCGGTAATAATACGACCTTGATTTTCGGCAGATACGACGAAAGGGAATGCCTCTAATGGGTAATACGACACAAAAATCCAGCTCCGGACGGGTCGTAATTACCGGCATCGGTATGGTGACACCGCTGGGTACAGGTAAGGAAGAATTCAGCCGCCGCGTTTTTGCGGGCGACTGCGCCGTAGCCGCAATCAAATCTTTCGATACATCCGCTTTCTCATCTCATTTTGGTGCGGAAGTGACCGATTTCCATCCGCGCGATTTCATTTCGGTGAAAAACATCCGGCGGATGGACAAAATTTCACTTATGACCGCCGCCGCCGCCCGCCTGGCGCTCTCCGATGCCGGGTTGCAGGTCAACCCGGGAAACAGGGACCGCATCGGCATTCTATTGGGGACATCCTTCGGTGCAACCGATGTGACCGTCCAGTTCGCCGAAACATTGATCAAGGAAGGCCCCGCTTTCGTCAATCCGATTCTGGTGCCCAATACGGTAATGAACGCTCCGGCCGGGCACGCCTCCATCGAACTTGGTTTTCGCGGCGTCAACACGACCGTGACTCATTTTGCCGTTTCCGCGGAAACGGCCATCGCTTACGCCGTATCCGAAATACGCCGCGGAGCAGCGGACTTCATGCTGGCCGGTGGTGCGGATATCCTGTCGAAATTTTATTATGAAGCGCTGACCAGGTTTTGTGCTCTTTCCCCGGAGGATGGAAAGAGCGAAGCCTGTCGGCCGTTTGATCAGCACCGCAACGGAACGGTAGCCGGAGAAGGGTGCGGCGTCATCTGCCTCGAAAAATGGGAATCGGCGGCGGCACGGGGGCGTAAGCCCTACTGTGAAATAAGCGGCTGCGGTCAGTGTTCTTCGCCGACGGCACCGACCGGTTGGCCGCAGGACACCGCCGGCATCAAACGGACATTGCAGCGGGCATTGAACAATGCCGGGTGCGGGCTTGAGGACATAGCGGCGGTAATGGCGGCAGCCAATGGCGGATATCTGCTGGATCAGGTGGAAGCAACTGCCTATATGGAGATGCTGACCCCGCTTGAGCATAAGCCTTTTGTCACATCCGTCAAGGGTGCGCTGGGGGAAAGTTTCTCCGGGGGCGGAATTAGGGCTTGCACTCTGGCATTATCCATGGAAAAAGGATGGGTACCTCCTACCGTCGGATTGGAAAGGCCGCTTGCTTCTTTGCCCTTCGTGACAGGCGGGAAAAAGGAGCTATCAATAAAGCATGCGGTTCTGGCCGGTATTTCCTTTGGTGGAACTTATGCTTATCTTGTTTTCAGCAGTTGTGAAAGTTAGCGGGGAGACGACTTGAATATCGGGGAATGGATCAGCAAGCGCGCAATCATCGGGCCGGACAGACCGTTTCTGACGGAGAAGACCAGAGCATACAACAACCGGCAGTTCAACGGCAGGGTGAACCAGACGGCGCAGGCCCTGATGAATCTGCGCATCACTAAAGGGATGCGGATGGCGCTGCTGATGTCCAATTCCGCTGAATTTCTGGAAGTATTTTTTGCCTGCGCCAAAACAGGCGTCATTGCGGTGCCTTTGAATTACCGCCTGGCGGTACCGGAGTTGTTGTATATCATCCGCGACAGCACGCCGGAAATATTGATTTATTCGGCGGAATTTGCCGGCAAAGTTAAAGAAATAAAAGCAGCCGGTGTTGCCGTTCGGCATTGCTTCAGCCTCGGTGCGGCCGGTACGGCAGATCCGGACTTTACGGCGTTCGTGGAAGGCTTTGATGCCGGCGAACCACAGGAAATGAGCAGCGTCGATCTAACGGACCCGCTGTTCATCATGTATACGTCCGGCACTACAGGCGACCCTAAGGGCGCTGTCTTGACTCATCTAAACATTCTGTTCGGCGCTATTCATTCGCTTTTGGGCTACGGAGTGGACCGGTCCTATAAATCGCTGGTCGTTGCGCCGCTCTTTCATATCGGTGCACTGGCGGCTTCCGTGACGCCCGTAATTTATGCCGGTGGCAGCATCGTGGTCAGCAGTTTTTACAATGCTGCGGAAACTCTCCAGACCATCTGCCGCGAAAAAATAAATTATATGTTTGCCGTGCCGGTGATGTACCAGATGATGGCGGACACGCCGGAATGGAAGGATGCTGATTTGTCGCACGTGCATTTTTTTATCTCCGGGGGTGCACCGATTCCCCTGCCAGTAATCAGGAAATATCAGGACGAAAAGGGCGTAGGCTTCGTGCAGGGGTATGCGCTTACCGAAACCGGGCGGCTCACTTCGCTGGATCTGGAGGATTCGATCCGCAAGGCGGGATCGGTCGGCAAGGAAGTATTTCACGTGAATCTGCGCATTGTGGATGAACAGGGTCGTGATATCCGCACGGCGGAGCCGGGGGAAATTATTGTTCAGGGGCCGAATGTCTTTGCCGGTTACTGGAAAAAAGAAGCGGCGACCAAGGCGGCGTTTGAAAACGGCTGGTTTCATACCGGCGATATGGGCCGCCGTGACGAAGACGGTTTTATTTA
>CAYYBK010000161.1:0-5119 GCA_964470015.1 uncultured Syntrophales bacterium | reverse complement strand
AGAGACCTGGCCATCTATATTGCGAAAAAACTGTAGCAGGCGGATGATGACGGAAACGATTATTGCTGCCAACTGGAAAATGCACAAAACAACCGGGCAGGCAAGCGAATTTGCATGCGGCTTAAGAGACGCGCTCCGGACAAAACCGGCTCCCGCGACGGTTGTTGTGGCTCCGCCTTTTACCAGTATCAAATCTCTGGCGGGCGAACTCAACGGCTCCGGTATTTTGCTTGCCGCGCAGAATATTTATCCGGCCGCCCGGGGCGCTTTCACGGGAGAAATTTCCGGTGAAATGCTTGTTGATGCGGGATGCCGTTTTTGCATAATCGGTCATTCCGAACGCCGGCGGCTTTTTGGTGAAGATAACGCCTTAATCAACGCCAAAATTATTGTTGCCCTGAGCTTCGGACTGCGGCCGATTTTCTGCGTCGGTGAAACGCTTGCCGAAAGAGAAGCCAGGATAACATTTAACGTGCTTACCGGGCAGTTAAAAGAAGGATTGAATAATGTGCCGGCTGATGATATGGGAAAAATAGCAATAGCTTACGAGCCTGTTTGGGCAATTGGTACCGGCAAAACGGCAACCATCGGACAGATTCGGGAAGCCCATTCTTTCATCCGCAGTTTATTGGCTGAGAAATATGGCGAAAAGGCAACCGCCGGTATGCCTATAATTTACGGCGGCAGTGTAACCGCTGCGAATATCTCCCCGCTAATGGCTCAGAAGGAGATTAACGGGGCACTGGTTGGCTCCGCCAGCCTTGATTTGGCTTCGTTTTTAGCAATTATAAATTTTTGTTGACGGCTTTGTAAAAAGTCCATATGCTGCGCCGCGCTGTTTTTCGCGGGTGTTGTTTTTTATGCCGCTGTATTTTGCAAAACGTTTGAAAAGAATAAATTGTTTAGTTTTAATAAATTAAATGTTTTTTAAATAAAGAGGGGTTTATGCATACTTTTGTAACAATTATCCATGTGTTAGCCTGTATTATACTGATTTTGGTTGTCCTTTTGCAGGCGGGGAAAGGTGCCAATATGGGTGCCGCTTTCGGCGGTTCTAGTCAGACGGTTTTCGGCTCTTCGGGAGCGGGTACTTTTTTAGGCAAAATGACAGCGGTAATAGCGATAATTTTCATGCTGACCTCTTTGGTTCTTACGTATTCGGTATCGCACAAAGGCTCCTCGCTTTTTGACTCCGCGGTGCCGATCACAAAGCAGGAAACACCGAAAACTCCGGATCAGAATGCGGCAAATCCGTCAGTACCGGCGGCTCCGGGAAAATAGCAACACACGCTCTTTTGATATTGACAACCTCGAAACCAGCCCTTATAAGAGCTGCGGCAATTTAGGCGAAGCCGCTAGGGGGAAAGAGGTCTTATAATTATTATGCTGCCGAAGTGGTGGAATTTGGTAGACACGCTATCTTGAGGGGGTAGTGGGCCACGCCCGTCCGGGTTCAAGTCCCGGCTTCGGCACCATTAATTAAAGGCGATACGCCGTAGTTGTGCCGGTATATTGAGAACCGAGTTGATTATGAAGCCTTTAAAAAAGACTGAAAATTCTTTCTCCGGAGTTCCTCCGGCGGTAACTGGCCAGGAAATTTTTCAAAATATACTGGGAAAAATGGAGGCCAAAAACGGCAAATATTTGTCCGGAAAAGATCAAGCAGAAGTATTTTGCATTCTCACTGACGATGTTCCTTCCGAAGAACTATCCAGGCTCATCCAATCGAAAAAAGGTATTACCGTCAATCTGAAAGAAGATATTCTCAAGCGCCTGTTGAAACTGGAAAAAGAATATCGATTTTTAAAGACATTAAGCCTCACCGATGAATTGACTGGACTTTACAACAAACGATTTTTTAACAGACAGCTGAAGATAGAAATTACCCGCACCAGAAGAACCGGCCAGCCGTTTTGTCTGATGTTTATCGACCTGGATAATTTTAAATCCATCAATGATAGCTACGGCCACACTAAGGGTGATGAATTACTTGTTAAGCTCTGTCGCCTGATTTGTCAGAAGATCAGGCCGACGGATTTTGCCTGCCGTTACGGTGGGGATGAATTCACCATTATTATGCCGGCCACTTATTTGATTGATGGCCTTTCCATCGCACAAAGATGGCATGATTTGATTAAGCAGGTAGCTGCGGGAATGGGGCTGAATATATCGTCATCCATCGGTATTGATGAATTCGACGTTTCCTGCAAACTTACCGCCGAAGAATTTTTGGATCGCGTGGATAGGGAATTATACCGTGCTAAAAACACGGGTAAAAACAAAATTTCCGCGCCGACCGGGCACCGGCGTGTCCGCAAGCCGGAAACAAGAGCCGTTACCCCGGCGGAAAAGAATGCTCTGTATAAAACTCCCGCATTACTGCCAAAGAGAAAAAAAACCGCCGGAAAGGGTAAAAAGTGAAGATGCAGTCCAAACCGTTGATTGTTTCCATCACGAGCGGTAAAGGGGGCGTAGGCAAGACATTTGTCACCGCCAACCTGGCGGCAACTATCGTCCGGCAGGGTAAGCGAGTTCTGGTTGCCGATTGCGATTTAGGCCTGGCGAACATTGACATAATGCTGGGTATCAACCCGCAATTGAATTTGAAAGATGTCGTTTTCGGAAATAAACATTTGCGTGATGTAATCATTCCCACCAGGGGTGGTTTTGATTTGATCCCCGCCAGCTCCGGCGTACGGGAAATGGCCCAGCTGCTGTTTGAAAAAATACAAATTATCAAGGACATGCTCCTGGAAATAGAAGGTTATGATTTAATCCTGTTGGATACCGGCGCCGGCATTGCGGAAGTAGTGTTACAGTTTAATCTGCTGGCCCAGCGGAATATCGTGGTAATAAACCGGGAATTGACCAGTCTCACCGATTCCTATGCCATGATCAAAGTTATGTATCAGGTTTTTGGCCGTCAGTCATTCAGCATCATTGCCAATAATATCGCTGAGGAAAAAGAGGGTGCCGGCATCTTTAAAAATATCGATGCCATCAGCAGACGCTTTTTGGGTTTCCCGCTTAATTATCTGGGATCAATTTTGCAGGACGATGCCGTTCCCCGCTCGTTATTGCAGCAGGAAGTTGCGGTGATAGCATTTCCCCGATCCCGTATCTCGGCCAATTTTTCCCACATCGGCAGCGCCGTGCTGGATTTAAAAAGACCATAAAACGAACATCAATTTTTACGAAGAAAATAACTTTTGCGAATTGATCGCTTGATTCCCCGAAATTTTATGTGCCATGCTCCGTACAGCTGCCGCATCGGGATAAATTTTATCTGTTTACGGAGAAGTCGGCGCAGGGATTTTAGTAAAAAGAGCGAATTATGATTTGTCCCAAATGTGGCTTTCCGCAGGCGGAAGACCGGAAAGAATGCAAGAACTGCGGAGTGATCTTTTCCAAATTAACCGCCGCCGATTATCAGGGTCAAGACGCAGCAAAGGTCGAATCAAAGAATCCGGCTTCCGCCAAAAACATTTCCGCTTCAGTAAAAAAAATTTTGTCCGAAGAAGAAGTGGCAACAGGAACTGTTATCTTCGCCGCAAGAGCGCTCTTTTTTTTGATATTATTTTTCTGGGGATGGGGATTTATTTTTTCTGCCTTAAAAGGAGAATACAGCGGCGATTCCGTTCTCCATTATGTTAATCTGGTGTTTCATGAGGCAGGTCACATCATTTTCTGGGGCAAGTTCATGGCTGTGCTGGGCGGATCTTTAATGCAGATCATCATCCCGGGATGCTGTGTTGCCTCTTTCCTTTATTACAGGAATCCTTTTGCCGCTGCGGCTGCTCTCTGGTGGCTGGCGGAAAATTTCATGGACATGGCTCCTTACATTAATGACGCCCGCGCCCTACAGTTGCCTCTGCTGGGCGGTATTACCGGTAGCGATGATCCGGATAGCCACGACTGGCATTTTCTTTTAAGGGAAACGGGATGGCTGGAATATGATCAGATTTTAGCGCGATTATCATCCCACATCGGGATATTGCTGATGATAACTTCCTTCGCCTGGATGATTTGGACTCTCCGGCAGCAGTTTAAGTCAATCCGTTCTTATAAATCAGCCCTTTGAACAAAGTCAACATCCCGGACGAATTTTCAGAACGGACAAATATTTACGTAAATAAGGAAAAATTGCCGCGATTAAGGCTTCTCATGTAAATGTAATCTCTGCGGCAAGCATTTTCGGGCCGTTCAGTCTCCGGCGAAAATTCGTTCCAAATCCGCACCATAAAGACGGACTTTTTCCTGGGGAAGAATATTGCGCCAATCATCTCCGCTCTGGACAAGATCAATCAGCTTCTGATCAGGCAGAAACATGAATATGGCGCGATTTTCCTCCTTCGCGCGCGCAAAGCGCCAGGCATAGAGCTTCTTCAATAAATCTTTCTGCCCATAATTTAAAAAAGGATAACAGGCGAATTTAGTGTGACCGCGCTTATCAAATGTTTTTTCCTGCCAGGTGGAAGCGGCAATTTTTGCGAAGGCGTCCGCTGCCGTTTCCTCCAGTCCCTTGTTGCGCAACTCCGCCGACTGCGCCTGATAAAGCGCCGGCAGATAAATTACGTCCTGCACGCCATACTGCAACTGCTCGATGGTCAGCGGACGTGTGTCCCAGCGGGACCGCTGCATTTTTTTGTTTTTTTTCAATTCCACGTTGAGGAAATGATCAAGCATTTTTTCCAGAGACAGCTGCTGTAAACCCAGCAGATGCGCCGCCCGGTGCGTATCGAAAATGTTTTCAAAAACGAAGTTGTAATCTCTTTTTAAAAGACGGATATCGTTGTCGGCGGCATGAAGAATTTTTATGATCGCCGGGTCTGCAAGATATTTGCCCAAAAACGATAAGTCGATGCCGTTCAGCGGATCGAAAATATAACTGGCGGTTTTAGCCTTGATTTGGATGAGGCAGAGTTTTTCCCGGAAATAACGGAAAGAATCATATTCCGTATCAATACTCAGCAGGGATGAGTTGGCAAAATCATCAACGGCACGCTGCAAAGTTTTTTGTTTATCTACCAGAAACCAGTTTTTATTCATGAATCAGTATTTAGCCGAAACAGCGATTTAAAGCTATCAAAATGACAATGAACCGCAAAGAAAACGGATG
>CAYYBK010000160.1:0-5153 GCA_964470015.1 uncultured Syntrophales bacterium | reverse complement strand
ATTTCGGTGGCCAGGAGGCCTATATAATATTTGATGACGTTTTTGTACCGTGGGAAAACGTTCTCATCGGCGGCGAGACGAAGTATGCCGGACGTGTTGTCGAGCTATTTGCCAATTACCATCGGACCAGCTATGGCGGATGCAAAGTCGGTGTTGCCGATGTGCTGATCGGGGCCACCTCGCTGATGGCGAAATGCAACGGTACGTCCAAAGCGTCTCACGTCAAGGATAAACTTATCGAGATGGTTCATTTGAACGAAACATGCCATGCCTGTGCTTTGGCTGCGCAGACCGAAGGCAGCCGGCACGCATCCGGTGGATACCTGGTCAACGGATTGATCGCGAACGTTTGCAAGCTGAACATTACCAGATTTCCGGCGGAAATTTCCCGGTTGGCGCAGGATTTGGCGGGCGCGGTCATCGGTACGACGCCTTCGGAGAAAGACTTTGAGATACCTGGGGGCATCGGAGACCTGATGAAGAAATATTTGAAAGGTTCGTCTGATTTTAGCTGGGAGGAGAGAGTGCGCTGCATCCGGTTGATCGAGAACATTACCATGGGGACGGGAGCCGTGGCCTTCTTTACGGAAGCGATTCACGGAGCCGGTTCGCCGCAGGCGCAGCGTGTGATGATTGGCCGTTACAGCAATCTGGATATGAAAGAAAATCTGGCCAAAAAAATCTCGGGAATAACCAAATAGAGTTTTTAAGACGGCTGGAGATAAGATAATCATTAACGGAGTACGAAGATGAATTCTATAAAATCGGAAAAACAGATATCGGTTGCAGAAGCGGCGGCGGAAATAAAAAACGGTGATACAATAATCATTGCCGGTTTTACTGTTTGGCGAAAGCCGATGGCCATCATGTATGAAATGGTGCGCCAGGGGAAAAAAGATCTGCACTTGATTATGAATAATCCGTCGATCGGCGTGGATATTTTAATCGGGTCCGGCTGCATCAAAATATGGGAATCCAACTATTGCGCACATGAAATATTCGGCAAGATTGGAAACTGTTTCGGCCGTGCCGTGGAGGAGGGCAGTATCATCTATGAGGACTACGGCCACTACCATACGGTTTTGCGGCTTCAGGCCGGTGCGACCGGAGTCCCGTTTTTGCCGGGATGGTCTTGTCTCGGCACGGATCTGCTGAATCCGGAATATGACATGCTGGGCCGCGCCGGGCTGCGGGACGGAAGCAATCCGCGGATTCCCAGGAAGAAATTCGAGATTATCGAGGACAAATTTTACGGTGAAGGAAAGATTGTCCTTGTCCCCGCGGCGCGTGCGGATGTCTGCATCGCTCACGTACAAAAAGTCGGCGCCCAGGGTACGGTCAGAATCGAGGGGCAGACGTTTGCCTGCATTGAAGCGATGAAAGCCGCCGATAAGCTCATCGTCATGGCGGAAGAAATTGTTCCGGAAAATGAGTTAAGACGGGAGCCGGGCGCCAATACCATTCCGCACTTCCGGGTTGATGCTATTGTGGAATGTCCGTTTGGCGCGCATCCGACCGGAGTCTTCGGTTACTATGACATGGATGGACGTTTTATATCGGACTATCATTTCAAGAGCAGAACGAAAGAAACATTCAAAGCCTGGATTGATGAATGGGTTTTGGGCGTGAAGGATCACAACCAGTATCTGGATAAAATTGGCGGTGCGCGGTTAACCAGTTTAAGATCTAACTCCTCATTAAAATGGAGTACGAATGTGGTGAGGCGGTGAATGAAATGAGCAAAAATACAAACAATACAAGTGGAAAATATGATTTGACGGCACTTATGGTCATGGCGGCGGCCCGCGAAGTAAAAAACGGTGAAGTTGTTTTTGCCGGCACCGGCCTGCCCATGATCGCAATAATGGCGGCGCAGCATTTACATGCGCCGGATGCGGTTTTAATTTATGAGGCCGGAACGATCGACGGAAAGACAATTTCCATCCCGTCTTCGGTTGCCGATCCCCGCTGCGTGTATCAGGCGTCGGTTGCCTCCGGAGTAGCCAATGTATTTGAAACCCTGCAAAGAGGACTGGTTGATTTGGGATATCTCGGCGGGGCGGAAATCGATCTTTATGGCAATGTCAATGCGACCAGCATCGGTGATTATATGCACCCGGCCAAGCGGTTTCCGGGGTCGGGCGGTAACGTCGATATAAATTGCCTGGCCAAAAGAACTGTTTATATCATGGTCCAGGAAAAGAGACGGTTTAGAAACAGGGTCGATTATTTAACCAGCCCCGGTTGGAAGGTAAAATGGTGGGATGAAGGCGCTGCGCAGCCGAAGTGGGTAGCGAGAAAAAAACTTTATCCCAAGCAGTTCCAAGGTGGGCCTTCTGCGGTTATCACCAATATGGCCGTTTTCCGGTTTGATGAAACCGGAACGATGTATCTGGATACCGTTCATCCCGGAAAAACCGTGGAAGATGTAAAAAACAACGTTGAATTCGACCTCAATGTGAAAAGGGTGACGGGCGAGACCAAGATGCCCACAAAAGAGGAAATGGATATTCTGTATAACGAGATAGATCCGGAAGGAATTTTTCTGAAGCGCTGAAAAAGGAGACCCTGCAGATGTTACCGATGGAAGGCATTACCGTATTGGATTTAACCCGTCTTCTTCCCGGGCCGTATTGTTCGCAATTTTTGGGAGATTACGGAGCCTGCGTCATAAAAGTAGAAGATACCGCCAAGGGAGATTACAGCAGATGGAAGCATTCTCTGTTTACCGACTTTGTGTACGATGACTCCCGGAGCGCTTATTTTGTGGCCCTGAACAGGAATAAAAAAAGCATAAAACTGAACCTGAAAGCGGAAAAAGGAAAAGAAGTATTTCGCCGGCTTGCAGAAAAAAGCGATGTGATCCTGGAAGGTTTCCGCCCGGGAGTTATGGACAATCTGGGCCTGGGGTACGACGCCCTGAAGGCAATAAACAAGCGGATTATTTATTGTGCGCTTACCGGATATGGACAGGACGGACCATATAAAAACGTGGCTGGTCACGACATCAACTATCTGGCAATCGCCGGTGTTTTGGGTATGCAGGGGATTAAAAACGGCAGGCCGATGCTTGCCGGTATTCAGATTGCCGATCTTGCCGGGGGTGCGTTGATGGCGCTTTCCGGAATATTGCTGGCGCTGCTGGCCAGACAAAAAACAGGTGAGGGCCAGTTTGTTGATATTGCCATGCTGGACGGTGCCGTAAGCCTGCTCGCGCAGCATGCCGGGAATTATTTCGGCGACGGCAGAGAACCGCGCCGGGGCGAATTGAACTTAAACGGCGGTTACGCCTGTTACAATGTCTATCAGGCCAAAGACGGCCGGTACATAGCGCTTGGTGCGCTGGAAGAAAAATTCTGGGCTGAATTTTGTAAAGCCGTGCAAAGAGAAGATCTTATCGACAGGCAATTGTCCGGCCTGGACGAACAGGACGCGTTGATTAAGGAGGTGCAGGATATTTTCAGCACCCGTAATTCCGGCGAATGGCTGGAGCATTTCAAGAAATTCGACACATGTGTTACGCTTGTCAATGAATTAAAGGAAGTATTTCAAGACAAACAGGTTTTGCACAGAAAAATGTATCTAAAAGAACCCATCTGTATAAACGGGCAGGAAAAATTTGTGGAACAGGTGGGCACACCGATAAAAATGTCGGCAACCCCGGCTCAGTGTCAAGGTCAACCGCCCAAATATGGAGAGCATACGCGGCAAATATTGAAAGATCTGGGCTACGATCAGGCAGCCATCGATGAAATGTCTGCGAACGGCGTTTGTTAAGGATCATTAAGCGTATTATCCATTGCGGGTACCGTTCATTGAACACACTTGAATAAGCCTCCCCTGCACACCGCCGCATCTGATGCCTCTGTAAGCAACAAGCAGAGGCATTGGGCGGCAGCGGTTTAAATAAATTTAGGAGAGTGGAAATGGCTAAAAATCGTATCTGTGAGTTGGTGGGAATCCGTTACCCGATTATCGAGGCGCCGATGAACTGGGTGAGTGGGGCGGTGCTGGCGGCAGCCGTGTCCAATGCCGGGGGATTGGGAACGTTGGGCCCGAATGCGGGGGCTGACCAGCTTACGGCGGATGTGGAACTGACGGGGGAAAGACTGCGGGCACAGATCAGAAAGGTCAGAAGTATGACCAGCCGGCCTTTTGCGGTCAACATTCCTATCGGTAATATCTTGCCCGGAGCGGATGGAAGCATCCTCAATTATTCCAAGAAATGCGTCGAAGTCGTAATTGAAGAAGCTGTTCCCGTTGTCATTACATCAGTCGGAGGGCCGAACGTTTATACAAAAGTTCTCAAGGAAGCGGGGATCAAGGTCTTTCATGCCATATCTACGGTAAAGCATGCAAAAAAAGCGGAAGAAACCGGCGTGGATGCCGTTATCTGCGAAGGATTTGAGGCCGGCGGCCACAAGGGTTTCACGGAGTTGACGACTTTGGTATTAACGCCGATGGTCGCCGACGCTGTGCAGATTCCGGTCATCGCCGGCGGAGGCATTAGCGATAGCCGGGCACTGCTGGCTGCTCTGATATTGGGGGCTGATGCTGTTTATCTGGGCACGCGTTTTATGGCGACCCAGGAGTCGGAAAGCCATCCGCACGTCAAAGAAAAAATTGTCCAGGCGGAAGACGTCTGTACTGTTTCCATGCCGAAGGAATATATGGTAGCGCGCAACCTGCAGAGCGCATTTACAAAAACATATCTGGAGATGAAAGAGGCAGGCAAGTCGAAAGAAGAAATGGCCAGATATCTGAAAGAACATACCCAGTACCTCGGGCAACATTTGGGAGATGTGGAAAACGGTGAAATATCCTGCGGCCAGGTGGCGGGGTTGATTAAGAGTGCTCCTCCGGCGACGGATGTCATCGGCGACATTATTCGTAATATTCCAAAGGCGCTGGAGAATTTGCAGCGCAAGCTGCCGGATCAAAATTAATTTAATACGGGAATAATGTATCTTTATAATATCATGCGAGCGATCTTTGGTAAATCAGCAAAGATTAAAGTGGAGGGAAACCGGAAAAATTAGAAAATCGTTCAAAAAAAGACAGCAGCTGCGACTGGTTGTTTCGTTTTGTAGCGCAAATTAAAATCAAAATGGGGGGAAATGATGATTACATCGGAACAATGGGTGGAGAGACAA
>CAYYBK010000159.1:0-5158 GCA_964470015.1 uncultured Syntrophales bacterium | reverse complement strand
ACCACGGACCCGATGGTTAACAGCCATCTGCTCTACCGACTGAGCTACTGGGGATTATATTTCATCTACCGGCAATTAGTACAAACCGCCAGTTCCTTAATGGAAACCCCGGTTTTCTTGCTGATATACTTCAGCTGATCCTCGGGCGCAAAATAACGCCCGCAAACGGAGCAGGCCTTCATCTTAAAGGTGCGCCCCCAGATCTTTCTGGTATCTTCCGTTGTTTCCATTTCGATATGACCGGTCGGACAAATGAAGGCACAGGCACCGCAGCCGATGCACACCGTGGAATCCTCGCGGAAAGGCGTACCGATCGTCTTGTCGGCTCCGCGGCAGGAAAAACCAATCGCGCTGACACCGACAATTTCTTCACAAACGCGCACGCAGGAGCGGCAGAGCATGCATTTGCCTTTATCCTTATCCCCGGCAAATCTTGGTTGCGGTGCAACGCCCAACTGCGCGGCCAGATCCTTAATAACATCGGATTCCGGACAACGGGCTAAAAGCAGCTGCAGAACAAGCCGGCGCACATTCATGACGCGTTCGCTCTTGGTTTCAATGATAATGCCTTCTTCCACCGGGTAAAGACAGGAAGTTACGATTTTTGCTCTCTTGCCCTTCTTGGCCTCCACAACACACAGCCTGCATGCGCCGGAGCGGGAAACAGATTCGTGGGCACACAGAGTGGGAATATCAATACCGTTGGCGCGGGCGGCTTCCAATACCATAGTGCCCTTTTCCGCCGTAATTTTTTTGCCGTCAATAATAAAATTTACCATCTTATAACCTACCTTTACTTAACGGTTATTGCACTAAACTTGCAGCTTTCCATACAGATGCCGCATTTAATACATTTTTTCTGATCAATTTTGTGCGCCTTTTTCTTTTCTCCGCTGATACATTCAGACGGACATTTCTTGGCGCAAACGGTGCATCCGGTGCATTTTTTCGCGCTGATTTCATATTTTATCAGGGCGCGGCAAACACCGGCCGGACATTTCTTCTGTTTGATATGGGCATCATATTCATCACGGAAGTATCTGATCGTACTAAGAACCGGGTTGGGAGCGCTGCCGCCCAGGGCGCACAGCGACCCGTCGACAATGCCTTTGGCCATGGACTCCAGCAATTCTACGTCACCTTCCTTGCCATGTCCGGCGCAGATATCATGCAAAATGTCGTTCATACGGCGGATGCCTTCACGGCAGGGCGTGCACTTGCCGCAGGATTCGGAAACAAGAAATTCAATAAAATAACGCGCCAGATCGACCATGCATGTTTTTTCATCCATAACAATCATGCCGCCGGAACCCATCATTGAGCCGGCTTCCCAGAGGGCGTCAAAATCAACGGAAAGATTCATCATGCTTGACGGAATACAGCCGCCCGAAGGACCGCCTGTCTGCACAGCTTTGAATTTCCTGCCGCCGGGAATGCCGCCGCCGATATCGTAAACGATATCTTTCAGGGGAATACCCATCGGCACCTCCACCAGCCCTATATTATTGATCTTGCCGACGAGCGAAAAAACTTTTGTGCCCGTGCTGTGCTGTACGCCTATTTCGGAAAACCACTTGCCGCCGCGGGAGATTATCACCGGCACGTTGGCCCACGTTTCCACATTATTCAAATTGGAGGGACGATCCCAAAGACCGTGTTCCACCGTATGAATGTATTTGGCCCGTGGCTCGCCGGCTTTGCCTTCCAGCGAAGCCATCAAGGCGGTTGATTCGCCGCATACAAACGCGCCAGCGCCTTTGCTGATCTTAATGTCGAAATTGAAATTCGTGCCAAAAATGTTTTTACCCAGCAATCCGCAGCTGCGGGCATCGGCAATAGCCTTGGCCAAATTGGCGACGGCCAGCGGATATTCATTGCGCACGTAAATAAAACCTTCCTGCGCGCCGACGGCGAAAGCGCCGATGATCATCCCTTCGATGACGCTGTGCGGATCTCCTTCCATGACGCTGCGATCCATATAGGCGCCCGGATCTCCTTCGTCGCCGTTGCAGATTACATAGCGGACATCACCCTCCGCCCGGCGGCAGCTCTGCCATTTCAGGCCGGTGGGGAATCCGCCGCCGCCGCGGCCGCGCAAACCGGACTTGATCACATCTTCGATTATTTCTTCCGCCGGCATAGCCGTTAAAGCCTTGTGCAGGCTGAAGTAGCCGCCGCGGGCAATATATTCTTCAATATTTTCCGGATCGATGACGCCGCAATTTCTCGTCGCAATCTTGACCTGCTTTTTATAAAAGGGAACTTCATACATCGCGGGAATTTCCTTGAGATATTCCGGAACATTTCCCGCAAGATAGTGCCTCTTTTCTCTTTTGGCGACAACGTCTTCTTCATCAACGCGGTAAAAAGGTTTAATCTTGTCAATCGTACCTTTAACAATCTGGTCGATAAGCAACGGCGCCTTATCCACCGTCATCTTGCCATAAGCAAGACGCGGTTTGCCTTTTTCGATGACATCGACAAGAGGTTCAATAGAGTCCATTCCCATCGAACCGGTCTTTGTTAAGAGATAAGGCAACTTCTTTTTTTTGATTTCCGCGCTGAGAGCATCGTAAACAGCCTGGGCACCGGAAGCAATACCGCTGGTCGCCATACCAACAACTATTTTCACGTTACCGGGGTAAAGAGATTTCAGCCCTTTATCTCCGGCTTTTTTTAAATCATCAAGTGTGCTGATTTTCTTCACTTTTTCACCCCTGTTTTCTATAATTTCTCAATATCCTGGGAATCTCATCCTGTGTGAGATATGGATGAATATTACCGCCAATCCGCACAACCGGTGCCAAAGAACAGCACCCGAGACACCTTACCTCTTCCAGGGTAAACATATTGTCTTTCGTTGTTTCACCGCATTCGATTTTCAAATCCCTCTTCAGTCTGTCCATTAAATTAAATGCCCCCTGCACATGACAGGCAGTTCCGGCGCATACTTCGATCAGATACTGACCGCGCGGATTCAGGCTGAAAGTATTATAAAAAGTTGCTACTTCAAAAATGCGGCTGGCCGGAATATCCAACTGCTCACCGACAGCGTACAGGGCCTCTTTCGGCAGATAATTGTATTCTCCCTGTATATCCTGCAAAATAGCAATCAAGCCGCTCTTGTCCCGGCCGTGTTTTTTGATTATTTCTTTTGTTTTCGCCTCTATTGTCGTGGCTTTTTTCATGTTCAAATCACCTCAGAATTCTTCAGGGTTACCCCTCCATATCAATCCCATGCCTCAAGGCATTTAACTTTATTCAATAATTTTTTGTACTCCGTGTTCACGCGATGCTGAATCATGTCGATTTCATCTTCGGAAAGATGACGGAAACGCCCCTGGGTCTTGAAATAGTCTTTTATCGATTTCAATTTCTTGGGCATATCTGCGGAAAGATGATATTTCCCGTTGATCACTTCATAAAGCGGGAACATTCCGGTTTCGACAGCCAGTCGCCCCAGAGAAATCGTCTGATTCGAAGGACAGCGCCAACCGGTTGGACAAACGGAAAAACAATGTATGTAGGAAGGGCCCTTCACTTTTTTGGCTTTTTCCACCTTCCGAATGAAATCAAGCGGATAGCTGGGGCAAGCCGTCGCTACATACTTGACATTATGGGCAACCATAATTTCCGTCACGTTCTTCTTCCAGGTTTTCTGCCCCATGCTGACTTTTCCGGCCGGAGCAGTTGTTGTGGAAGCGCCCATCGGTGTACCGCTGGAACGCTGAATACCGGTATTCATGTATGCTTCATTATCAAAACAGACAAAAAGCATATCATGCCCGCGTTCCATCGCTCCGGAAAGCGCCTGCAGCCCGATATCCATCGTCCCGCCGTCTCCGGCCATACCGACAACTTTCACGTCACGGTCGGCAATTTTGCCCTTTCTGCGCAAGGACTTCAGGCCGGCTTCCACACCGGAGGCCACGGCAGCGGCATTTTCAAAAGCTACATGAATCCAGGGAACACCCCAGGCAGTCGCCGGATACATACTGGAAACAATTTCCATGCAGCCGGTGGCAGAGGCGATAACCGTATCCTCGCCGAGTGCTTTACACATTAATCTCACCGCCAGTGCTTCACCGCATCCCTGACAGGCACGATGACCGGCGGAAAAAAATTCTTTCTTATTAATAAGCCGCGGGGCAAATAAATCAAAATTTTCTACTATATTCATTGCTCTCTCACCCCCAAAAATTCATAGGTGTCTACAACTTTGGCAGCATCTTCTCCGGCTACTTTGCTGACCATGGCTATAAAATCCGTCACCGGAACGTCCCGGCCGCCCAAACCGATGATATAATTGTAAATAGCCGGCCTTGATGCTTCGTGATAAAGGGCTGCTTTAATCTCGCCGCAGACAGGGCCACCGGGACCGCCGAAGGACACGGCGCGGTCGGTAACCAGCACTTTTTTCGCCTTAGTTAATAATTCCCTTATTTCTGCGAAAGGGAAAGGACGCCATAACCTTAGTTTTACCAGGCCGACCGCAACACCGGCGGCTCTCAGTTCATCGATGGCGATTTCAGCGGTTTCTCCCATGGATCCCATGGTAACAACCAGAATTTCGGCGCCTTCGGCTTTATATGTTTCTACCGGTTTATAAACGCGCCCGAACATCTGCGCCCACTCATCCCAGACGGCAAGAATCGTTTTCTTCGAATTTTTCAGCGCTTCGTCCTTTGCCTTCATGATTTCCGTAAAATAATCCGACATGGCAAAGGCACCCATTGTCAGCGGTTTATCCGGATGCAGTGTGGCATAGGGCACACGGGGCGGCAAAAACTTGTCGACCAGCGCCTGATCGGGGAATTCCAATGGCTCCACCATGTGGGTCAACTGGAAGCCGTCAATATTCACACATACCGGCAGGTTCACGTCTTTATGCTCGGCAATTTTAAATGCCTGGATGGAAACATCAATCGCTTCCTGACCGTTTTCCACAAAGATCGAAATCCAGCCGGAATCTCGCTGCGGAATAATATCCGAATGATCATTCAATATGTTCAGCGGTCCGGAAACAGCACGATTGGCTATTCCCATCACGATGGGCAATCTCATCGCCGAAGCGATGGGTAATATTTCATGCATCAGCATCAATCCCTGCGAACTGGTCGCCGTATAAACACGGGCGCCGGTTCCGGAGGCACCGATA
>CAYYBK010000158.1:0-5211 GCA_964470015.1 uncultured Syntrophales bacterium | reverse complement strand
GTGCGGCCGCCGCCCAGATTTTCGGCGGCCATAAAGCCTGTAAATACGGCTGTCTGGGCCAGGGAAGCTGCGTGCGGGTCTGCCCCTTCGATGCCATTGTCATCATCGACGGCGTGGCCACGGTCTTGCAGGATAAGTGCCGGTCATGCGGACTCTGCATCGAAGCCTGCCCGAAAAAGCTGATCGAACTAATTCCGGTCTCGAGGAATTTTTCCGTGCTTTGCCGTTCCAAAGACAAGGGGCCGTTAACGAAGAAGAACTGCGATTTCGGCTGCATCGGCTGCACGAAGTGCGTAAAAATATGCCCTTCCGGCGCAATCAGCATGGAGGGGGCGCCGCTGGCAAAAATTGATCCGGGAAAATGCATTAATTGTGGCGAATGTACGAAAGTCTGTCCTACAACGGCAATCCGCCAAGTCGGCACATTTTGCAATTAGGACAAAACGGGGACGATGCGGAGCCTTGTTAACTTGAATCCGCTTCATCCATCGTAACGGTTTTACGTTTTTAGATTGTACTTCTTCAGTTTATAGCGCAGCATGCGCTCCGACATGCCCAGCAATTCGGCGGCTTTGGTCTGGTTATCGGCAACTTTTTTCATCGCTTCATCAATCAATTGCTTTTCCAGTTTTTCCAATGACTCGCGCAACGTACCGGCAAGCTTTTTATCCGCCGCTTCCGCACGGGAAACCGCCGGAAAAGGCAGATCCGCGGAAGTGATGTATTCATCGCGGGTAATGACAACAGCCCGTTCCAGAATGTTTATTAACTCTCTGACATTACCGGGATAGTCATACTTCAGCATCAAATCGCGTGCTTCCGCCGTCAGATCATTAATATTTTTATTGTTCTCTCTGGAAAACCTCTCCACAAAATGCTTTATTAAAAGGGGCAGGTCCGCTTTTCTTTCCCGCAGCGGCGGCAGGACCATCGTCACCACTTTCAACCGGTAAAAAAGGTCTTCGCGGAAAGTCCCTTCTTTGACCTGTTTCTCCAGATCACGGTTGGTCGCACTGATGATCCGCACATCGACATGAATGTTAACGTTGCTGCCCAGGCGCTGGATATCACGCTCCTGAAGAAAGCGCAAAAGTTTAACCTGCACCACCGGACTCAGTTCGCCAACTTCGTCAAGGAAAAGCGTGCCGCCGTCCGCCTCTTCAAAGCGGCCGATCCGGCGTGACGTCGCCCCGGTAAATGATCCCTTTTCATGCCCGAACAATTCGCTCTCCAGCAGATTTTCATGCAGGGCGCCACAATTAACGACAATAACAGGTTTAGCGGCACGCGGACTCAATTGATGGATCAGCCTGGCCAGCAGCTCTTTGCCGGTGCCGCTCTCTCCCTGAATAAGAACGGAAGCCTGGCTGGCAGCCACCCGGCTGGCCATATTAATCACTTCCGTCATTTGCGGGCTTTTGTAAATAATCTTCTCCGCAGTAACACCTCTTTTGCCGAGTTCTTCCCGCAGCAGATCGTTTTCCCGGATGAGTTTCCTTCTTTCCGCCACCCGTCCCACCAGAAGCAGCAGTTCCTCCAGTTCGATCGGCTTGGTTATATAATCGATCGCGCCCACTTTAATTGCTTCCACCGCCGTTTCAATTGTGCCGTAAGCAGTAATGATCACGACGTCTATTTCCGGATTGATGCGCTTGACTTCTTTGAGCACCTGCAGCCCGTCCATACCGGGCATTTTGTAATCCAGCAGGATCAAATCAAAATGGCCGGTTTTCACACCGGCAATCGCGGCCTCACCATTTTCCGCCTCCGCTACCGTGTGGCCTTCAGAGCGCAGAAAATCCCGCAGCATTTCCCGCTGCGACTGGCCGTCTTCAACAATTAAGACGCTTAATTTTTGCATTATCTTTTCCCTTACAGTGGAGATTTTTCCTGAATGCTCTCGCGGGGCAACACAACTTCAAATTTCGTTCCCTCCCCCTTCCGGCTGATCACCCGGATTTCTCCGCCGTGCCCGCGGATAATTTCATTGGCTAAAGGGATTCCCAACCCGACCCCTTTTTCCTTCGTCGTATATTCCGGACTGAATATTTTTTCAATTTCGTCTGCGGTCATACCGCAGCCGGTATCGGCAATACCGATCACAATATAATTTTTACCTTCCTTGTCCACTGTAATGGTAATTTTACCCTGCGCCGGTATGGATTCCAGGGCGTTTTTTATCAAATTCAGGAAAGATTGCTGAAGTTTATTGATATCCATGGGAATGACCGCAGGCGCATGACGCCATTTCGTCTCAATGGTAATACCGCGTGCCGACGCTTCTTCGCTGATCAGACTGACAATCTTCTGTAAGACTTCCGTTACGGAGAAATCGCTCAGCTGCAACCGCCGACTCTTGGAAAAGGAAAGAAATTCTTCGATGATCCCGTTGAGTCTCCTGATCTCGTCGCGGATGACACCGGAAAGATTCTGAAATTCCAGCGCTTTTTCCTGGTCATCCGGAACAAAGTCCCTCTTTAACCGCTGCGTAGCCATACTGATGGCGTTTAAGGGGTTGCGAATCTCGTGCGCCACGCCGGCGGCAAGCTGTCCCAGGGAGGAAAGACGCTCCGCTTTCTCCAGCCGCCGCTCCATTTCGATGATGCCGGCAAGATGCCTGTTCTGATCATGATAAAGCAACCACATGGACAGGATCGCCATCCCGGCGACAAAGGCCATGAAGACAAAGATGTTCTGGCGGTTCTCTGCGATAATTTTATCCATGGAACCGCGATCGAGACCGATGCGGACAATGTTAATGATCTTTTTATCGACATACAGGGGTGCCGCCATATCCAGGATCTTACTCTCTGTGGCGTCAACTTTCCGGCTGAGAATTCTTACTTTGCCGGAAAGAACATCCCGGTAATTAAAATCGCTGTTCGTCAGGCCTGCCGTTAACTGGCCGATGCCGCTCAAAACCTTATTATGCTCGTCGATTAACTGCAGATAGATTATACCGTGGCCTTCGCCGATCTTTTTTATGCCCCTTTCAGCGGCGACTTTCAAGCTCCAGTAAATCAAGCCGGGCTTGTCCAGATTGATGACTACGGTACCGCTGTTGTCCTTGCGCCGCAGAGCGACAAAACCAATCCCTTTTTTGGCGCGGATTTTTTCGATAAGCTCAATCGTGGTAAGCCTGCGGCCGTCTTTGACCAGATCCTCCTTCTCCAGCATATTGGTCTGCAGTTTCCGGCTCTGATAAACGGCCTGCCCCTGCCGGTTGACAACGGCCAGATACCATAATTTATTGTCTTGAGCCAGCTGCCTGAGATAATTATTGTTTACTTTTCCCTTTTTCCAGTCGCGGTCTATTTCTCTCCCGAATTCGGTTATGGCCTCAACAACCCACCTTTTGGAATAAGACGCCTCTTCCTGGCTGGCCGTTCTTGCCGGCGAACCGGACTTATCGGTAGCGGCGGTTATGCTCTTTAAATTCTCCTCCGTTAAACGCTGCAGGACGCCAACCGTACTCAAAGCCTGATCCTCCATAAATCCGACCAGGTTGGACTCGCTTCTTTTCAGCTCGAAAAACCCCATGCCCAGGATCAAAGAAACCAATATGGCGGAAACAATAGCCACCGCCCAGGGCTGTAAAAACGTATTGTTATATTTGTAGTTTTTACGGCTGATCACCAGCTCTTTTTTCCGGAAAGAAAACATTTATCCTCGCAGCGACTGATTTTGCAGGCCATCTTAAGCGATTCCTGACAAAAGTCAACGGTTATTGCTGCGCCGGCTCGACATTTTTGTCGAACGGCTGACAATATGTGTAATTACATAAGCTGTTATTTTTACTGATTTTCTTAAATTCAGGAGATTTTCTCCCGACATTTCTTGCCGCAAACGGAGTAGCCAATTTCGCCTCCGGCAGGAACGGTTATTAATGATTGATTAATTATTATAGACACTTAAATAGCTTGATTTAATTATGGCACGATCCATGCTTTGAATAAGAGCAACAGTTAATAAATGTCGACTAAAAATAACGGGCATAATTAGCCGACAACAAAATAACCAAGAAGGCGAAAGCCTTCACTCTTCAGAACCAAGGGAGGCACTAACCAAGCCTCCCTTTTCTTTTTTAACTCGTTTTACTTTGCAATTTACTTGCCATGGGGGGAAGATTCTTTTCTTTTCGCCCAGAAAGCCATTCTTTCCTGAATTGTTTTTTCGTACCCCACTGCATTCGGTTGATAAAATTTTTGTCCCCGGAGTTTGTCCGGCAGGTATTCCTGCGGGGCGTAGGCATCGGGGTAGTCATGGGCATATTTATAATCCTTGCCGTAATCCAGCTCTTTCATCAACTTCGTCGGCGCGTTCCGGATCGGTAACGGTACGGGAAGATACCCGGTTTTATTGATTATTTCCTTTACACGGCCGTAACCCGTATAAAGCGCATTGCTTTTTTGCGCCGTCGCCAGGTAAGCGGCCGCCTGGGCCAGCGCAAGTTCTCCTTCCGGCAGACCGATAAAGTGAAAAGCCTGCTGTGCGGCCACGGCAACCGTCAGCGCCTGCGGATCGGCATTCCCGATATCCTCGGAAGCAAAACGGATCATGCGCCGGGCGATATAAAGCGGATCCTCCCCGGCCGCAAGCATCCGGCCCAGCCAGTATAATGCGGCATCCGGATCGCTGCCGCGCATGCTTTTGTGAAAAGCCGAGATTAAATTGTAATGTTCCTCGCCATCTTTGTCGTAAAGCAGGGCTTTTTTGAGTAAAGCATCCTCCGCGCATTCTTTTGTAATGATCCTTTCTTCCAAAGGCCGGTTTTGCACCATGGCGGCAACCGCCTCCAGATTATTCAGGGCGCTGCGGGCGTCACCGTCGGCCAGGCCGACGAGATACCTTATGACAGCGGAATCGACCCGGAGCGAAAACTTCCCCAAACCTTTGCGCTCGTCTTTTAAAGCGCGTTCCACAATAGTTATCAAATCATCTTCGGAGAAAGGCTTTAAAAGCAGGACTCTTGTCCGCGACAAAAGCGGAGCGATCACTTCAAAGGATGGGTTTTCCGTAGTGGCGCCAATCAAAGTAATCAACCCGCTTTCCACATGCGGCAGAAATGCGTCCTGCTGTGCTTTATTGAAACGGTGAATTTCAACAACGAAGAGAATGGTTTTTTTCTTTTTACTTTCCAATAATTCTCGGGCTTCATCGATGACCGCCCGGATTTCTTTTACACCGGAAAGAACGGCCGAAAAGCTGACA
>CAYYBK010000157.1:0-5229 GCA_964470015.1 uncultured Syntrophales bacterium | reverse complement strand
TGTTTTATTTCTAAGTAGGCAAAGATGATCTCGCTTTGAACTATTTTCATGAATCGGCCAATGTTTTACCGGATTTTCTGCAGAATACGATCCACATGGCCAGGATAAAAATACGCCGGAATAATATTGCGGAAGCGCGGCTGATTCTCGCCGAAAAGTTGGAAAAGTATCCCGGAAACGCTGAATTAATGGCGCTTTACAAACAGCTGCCGCCAGCGGAGGGCAAAGGCGACTGATGCCGCATTATTAAAACGCAAAACGCTGTTTTACGGCATCTTTTTTACTATACAAAAATTATTCATGCCGAACTGGAAATATTCATGCCGCTCGATCACCATGCCGCACTGAGAAAATAATTCTTCCAGCTCGGCGCGATCATAATACTTTTTGTGCTCTCTGATTTCTCCGGCACTGATTATTTTCAGACGATAAGCCAAAAACTCCAGGACGGGCCGGGCGGCCTTGCCGGGCACTGTCAGCACAAGCCTCCCCTCTTTTTTTAGAATACGCTGGATTTCTTTAAGCAAAACGACCGGCGCCGCCAGCATTGTTACCACATCAAATGATTCCGCAGGAAAGGGCAAAACATCGGCCAGCATCAGCCGGATGGTCTTTATCTTGCCGAACTCTATCTCCGGCACTTTATAATCAATGCCGACACCGCGTGCAACGAACGGCACCACACTGTCCAGCAGAAGGTGGTTCCGGCCGCAACCGACATCAAGCAGGCAGCAATCCGGATACCTGCGAAGCGTCGGGAGGACTCTTCTGATTCTTAATTTGCGCAGAACTGGTTCCAGTAATGGTTCTTTCATCGGAGTAAATTATACTTGATTATGCAGAAAAGGGCCCACAGGCCGTCGCGCCAATTGATTTTTTTCCCTTCCTCATATGTACGGCCGTAATAAGAAATGCCGACTTCATATATCCGGCATTTTATTTTCGCCACCTTGGCCGTTATTTCCGGCTCGAAGCCGAAGCTGTTTTCTTCGATACGGATGGGCTGAATAATCTCCCGCCGGAATGCCTTGTAACAGGTTTCAATATCGGTCAGATTGAGATTGGTCAGCATATTGGAAATTAAAGTTATAATTCCATTGCCCACACGGTGCCAGAAATATACGACTCTGTGCGGCTCCCCGCCCATGAAACGCGAACCGAAGACGACATCCGCCTTGCCTTCAATTATCGGCGGCAGAATTTTACCGTATTCCTGTGGATTGTATTCCAGATCGGCATCTTGAATGATTACGATATCGCCGGTGGCGGCCTTGATGCCCGCTCTTAAAGCTGCCCCCTTGCCCAAATTCACCGGCTGATAAATGATGCGGGCGACTCTTCCGGCTATTTTCTGCTGAAGAATTTCTCTCGTTCCGTCCGTCGAACAATCATCGACGACAATTATTTCCTTATTTTCATAAGGAGCCCGCTGCACGGCGTCTATGATTTTCTCGATCGTAGCAGCTTCATTATAGCAGGGCATTACTACACTGAGCTTCATGCAACTCCATTCATCATTTTGGAATTTTAACTTCTCATCGCTTTTGCAGGTTACACCGGGCGGAAATCCAAGTCAAAGGAAAACCGTTACGACCGGCGGCATTAAAATACGTGCGCAGATACTGTTTCCTACCCGGAATTTTTGACCGGCACGGGATTTTATGTTATGTATGTCAACAAATATAGAAAAATTGATCAGTTATCAAGGAACTTGTTGCATGAAGCAGTTGGCGAAGATTACGAACGGATTGATTGGCCAGCCGATGTTCAATTTACTGGCCAGAATCAATCAACTGGAAGAAGCCGGTCGACGCATAATTCATTTTGAAATCGGCGACCCGAATTTTCCCAGCCCTCCCGGCGCGGTCAGTGCCGCCCATCAGGCCTTGGACAACGGCGAGACACATTATACAAATTCCATGGGGATGATGGAGCTGCGACGTGATTTATGCGACTATACCCGCCGCACTTTGGGATTCAAACCTGATCCGGAGCAAATTCTCGTGAGTCCCGCCAATGCGATTATTGATTACACGATAAGGTGCGTTGCCGATCCCGACGATGAAGTAATGTATCCCGACCCCGGATTTCCCACCTACCATTCCGTCCTAAGCTACACGGGCAACAAAGGAACCGCCATCCCTTTGCTGGAAGAAAACGGCTTTGTTCCCGATCCTTCTTTCATCAGAAGGCATATCACCGCCAAAACAAAACTGATTATTGTAAACTCGCCGCATAATCCCACCGGATCAATGATGGACTCGGATCTGATAAAGGAAATATATGATATCGCCGAGCAAAACGATATTTACCTCTTGAGCGACGAAGTGTACGGGAAAATAGTTTATGATAAACCGCATTACTCCCCCGGAGTATACGACAAATGTGCCGACAGAGTCATTATTCTGGACAGCTTCTCCAAAGTATATTCCATGTCCGGATGGAGAATGGGCTATGCTATCGGGCCTAAGCACTTGATTGAAAAAATGGGTCTGCTGCTGCAGACGACCATTTCCTGCCTGCCCGCTTTCGTACAAATAGGCGCTCAAAGCCTCCTGGCGGGAAGCGGCGAGCTGGTAAAAGAACGCAATGCAGAACTGAAACGCAGGCGAGATGCTATTGTTCGCGGCATAAACAGCATAAAAGGTATGCGCTGCCTGCCGCCGGATGGCGCGTTTTACGTCTTTGTCAACGTCAAAGAAACTGGCCTCACGGGCAAACAAATGGCGGACCTGCTCCTGGAAAAAGCAAACGTGGCCGTTTTGGACGGGAACTGCTTCGGCAGCCATTCGCATGAATACATCCGGATTTGTTACGCATCAACCGATCTTGCCACAATAATGGAAGCAATAGAAAAGGTGAAAACCGCCTTGACGAAGGAGTAAGGGGAAAAACATGATTATCTCTGATTACATTGCGGAATTTCTGGCGGAGCACAATATAAAGGACGTCTTTTTTATCGACGGCTCCGCCTGTGCAAGCATGATTGTCGCTGTTGCGAACAACAAAAAGCTGAAATATTATTGTCCGCTGCACGAACAGGCCGGGGCGTTCGCCGTTGACGGGTATTACAAGGCCGCGGGCAGGATGAGCGCCATGATCGCAACGTCCGGACCGGCCGGACAAAACCTGATCAATGGTATTGCGGCATCATGGTATGATTCCATACCGGCTTTCTATTTAACCGGTCAGATCAACTCGCAATTTCTTAAACCGGCTGCCGCCGTGCGCCAGCATGGTTTTCAAGAACATGACATCGTGGCCATGGTAAAAACGGTAACCAAGCATGCAGTCATGGTCATGAGGCCTAAGGACATCCGCTACGAGCTGGAAAAGGCTCTGCATCTGGCAACAACCGGCCGGCCGGGACCAGTGCTGATTGACGTGCCGATGGATATTCAGAAAGCCGATGTTCTCCCCGATTCTTTACAGTGCTATATCCCTGAAATCAGCGCCGGCGGCAATTTAGCCCCCATTCTGCCCAAATGCGCGGATATGATTAAAAAAGCACAGCGTCCGGCATTCCTGATCGGCGGCGGAGTCTGGCTTGCGGGGGCGAACAAACAGGTAACGCGGCTGATTGAAAAGACCGGCATACCTTTTTTCGTCACCTGGAACATGATTGACTTTTGCCATGACGATCATCCGTTGTATGGGGGGAGAGTCGGCACCTTCGGCGGCGACGGCAGGAACTTCGGCATCCAGAATTGCGATCTGCTCATCGCCGTCGGATCAAGAATATCAGGACGCATTACCGGCGGCATGATATCCTCTTTTACCCGCAGCGCAAAAAGGATAATTGTCGATATCGATGAAAACGAGTTGCGCTATCAGCAGGTCAAGGGAGATTTAAACATCTGTTGCGACGCCGGTCATTTCGCGGCCGCGCTCCATGATTTTATCACCGGAAAGAATCTGTCCGATTTTTCATCCTGGACAGCGCGGGTAAAAGAATGGAAAAACAAATATCCCGTTGTTCGGAAGGAGTACTGGAATCAGCAGGGAAGCGTCAACCCTTATGTCTTCATGCAGGTGCTGTCAGGCCTGATGCAGGACGGCGATATCCTCGTGCACGAAGCCGGCGGCAATTGCGTTATTACCTCGCAGTCAATTAAAACAAAAAACAATCAGCGCATATTTTCCAACAACGGCAATTCCTCTCTGGGCTATGCGCTGCCCGCAGCGATAGGTGCATGCGCGGCCACCGGAAAACCGGTCATTTGCATAACGGGCGACGGCGGACTCAATTTCAATATTCAAGAGCTGCAGACCGTAAAACATTACAGGCTGCCGATTAAAATAATGGTTTTTAATAATTACGCCTTCGGCATCACCAAACTCTACCGTGATACGAACTTCAATTCCAATTACGCCGGCGTGGACGCCCAGCATGGAATGTCCAGCCCCGACTTCATAAAGATTGCCGGCGCCTACGGCATCAAAGCAGTAAAGATAAACGATCACCATGATCTTGCGCCGCGTCTCCAGGAAGTATGCTCCAGCAGGGAACCGGTGCTTTGCGACATCAATATGCGCGGATTTTATGACTACAAACCGCGACTGGGATGGAGCAGCCCGATTGAAGATCAATACCCCTTTCTTCCCCGAAGTGAATTTCGCGAAAATATGCTGATCGATCCCGTAGAGGGATGGGAAGATCCCGTTTACCCCGGCCGGGTGAAAAAGTGAAAACAACACTGCTGGTTCCGACCCTTAATGAAATCATCGGTGTGAAGGCCGTAATGCCGCAGATTGACCGTTCCTGGGTTGACGAAATATTGATTATCGACGGCAACTCCTCCGATGGCACCTACGATTACTGCGTCAGCCAGGGATACCGGGTGGTTTCACAAAAAGAGCCCGGTGTATGTGCTGCCTGGTGGGAAGGATTCGCGGCGGCGACAGGCGATATAATCATTCTGTTCAGTCCGGACGGGAACTCTGATCCAAAAGCAATTCCCCGCCTTGTGGCCAAAATGCACGAAGGGAATTGGGATGCCGTGATTGCTTCCCGGTACCTTGGCGGGGCAAAAAGCCATGACGACAGCTTCCTCACCTATATCGGCAATCGCGCGTTCACTAAAATATTAAATATGCTCTTCCGCAGCAAATACACGGACGCACTGGTCATGTATAAAGCATTCAAGAAATCACTGCTGGAAACGCTTAGCCTGCACAACCGGAAAGATTCCGTTTTTGAGGTCATGTTTTGCATAAGATGTGCAAAAT
>CAYYBK010000156.1:0-5234 GCA_964470015.1 uncultured Syntrophales bacterium | reverse complement strand
TCATTGAGGAAAAGATGCTCATTTGTTTCCTGAATAAAAGCTGCCGAGCGGGCGCCGGTTCTTTTAACAAAATTGACGGAATGGGCGGCGCAGACATGACCATGCACCTTGACAAATTGAGTGGCGTTGACCGTCACCTGTACCTCCGGCAAGCGTTTTCTCAATACAGCAGCATATGTCTGCACGACAATTTCCGGACAGTAGTAGAGCGGATTTTCATTACGTTCTGTGTGTTGACAATTCATCAAATCTATTTGATTTTCCGCAAGGCCGCAGGCAGTGATGGAGGAATGGCCGTCGAAAAGCAATCCCGATCCGGCGGCAATATTTTCTTCAATGCTGCGGTGAAATGGTTTGAGATACTTTTCCGACAATGCCGCTCGCATGGATAAAGTCGGTTCGTACCCGCTCTTATAAAGAGGCCGGCCGAAAATATCTTGCAACGGCACGCATTCGTCGATTTCCGCAGGATCACGGTTCGCTTCGAGTAAAATACTGCAAAAAGGAAAGATCAGCTGTCTATTGCCGAGGATATCGCGGAAATCATACAGCCATTGAGTGTACCAGTCGATATTTTTAAGCAGAAGGGGAAAACCGGTGGACAGCTCTTCGAGTGATATTTCCCGCGGAATGGCGATCCCGCCATGGGGTACAACAACAATGATGTCCGATCCAGTCATAAATATACCTCAAGATAAACCGGTACATAAGAAAATGAAAAGTGATCTGTCGCCGAGCTATGGCCTAAGAGTATATCACAAACCTCTTTTTCCAGCCAGCTGGTCAAAAATGAAAGAAGCACCAAAGGAAAAAGGACAACCTGTTGGATTATATCAAAAATAAACAAAAAGGCATATACGCCAATATTGCTGGAACATTAACGTCGGATGCGCACTTCGGTTTGTGATTGTTCAGAAGTCTTTTCTGCTTTTATCATTTTATTGATACATGGAAGAAGCGAAAAGCCTGGCAACGTGCGGGCCGGCGCAGATACGGCACTCACCGGAATATCCTGCGGCGCTGTAACCGGTCATTCCGCCGGCAACATTACATATTTTTGAAAATCCATGCTGCTTAAGGATGCTGATACCAAGAGAAGCGCGGTTCCCCGTACTGCAGATAACAACTGTTGTTTTCTCCCGGTCCAGTTCCCGGTAACGCGTGCGAATCTCGGCCACCGGGATATTTACGGCGGTTTCAATATGGTTATCCTGATATTCCAATGGGGCTCGGACATCAAGGAGAACAAAATCGGCTGCAGAGCAAATCATTTCATGCAGTTCGGCTGGCGAGATCAGATCGATCCGGCCGGTTTTAAAGCCTGCCATCGCCCAGGCGGTCATTCCGCCGCTCAGATAACCGGCAATTTTATCTACACCTGCACGGCGGGACCAGATACAGGCTTCTCTCACCTTTTGATAGTCATCAGCAATCACCAAAATATTTTTGTCGGTCGGCAGAACCCAGCCGGCAAAAGTCGGGAAATTTCCACCAAGATCAAGATGCCAGGCCCCCGGGATATGCTGTGCAGCAAATGCGTGATAACCGCGGGTATCAAGTAAAATCGATCCGGGATCTTTCATCCGTTCTGCGAATTGATCAACATCAAGTTCCTCAAGAGGGTGAAGTTTATCCAGCATGGCGGGTCCATTGCGATTGATACCGCTGCAGCGGCTGAAATGGTCCGGAGCAGGCGGCATATCAGTGGTAAGAGACTTGATGAAATCAGCTTTATTCTTAATTTGCAGCGCGGAATTAAATTTGCGTTCAAAACCGATGGTGCTTAACCATTTGGCGCTCATGGACCGGCCGCACAGCGAGCCCGCACCGTGTGCCGGATAGATTTCAACATAATCGGGCAGCTTCAATAATTTATCATGCAAGCTTTGATAGAGTTCCCCCGCCAGTTCTTCTGCGATATCCGGAAACAGATCGGGTCTGCCGACATCGCCGACGAAAAGCGTATCGCCAACAAACACACCAATCGGATCGGCAGCGCGGGATTTATCAATAACAATGTAGCTGAGGTGCTCCGGCGTGTGCCCTGGTGTTTCCAGTACACGTAGCACCATATCCTCGATCCCGATCTCATCTCCCTCCGCAAGCGCAATATGGTCAAAGGCGCAATGGGCTGATTTGGCCACATAAATTTTAGCACCGGTTTTTGCCGCAAGTTCAAGATGACCGGAGACGAAATCGGCATGCAAGTGTGTTTGCAGCACATGGGTAATAACCACACCGAGCGCCCGGGCTTCGTTTATATAAATATCCACATCACGCCGGGGATCAATGACGGCGCAAGATTCCCTGCCGGCGAGAATATAAGAGCTGTGCGCGATTTTGTCGGTAAAATAGTGTTTGAGCAGCATAAAACAATCTCCTTGTTTGCTTTTTATAGAAATAGAATAAATAAACAGCGGCACAACTGCAATGAAAAATTGCACTTAGTTTATTGGAAAATATTCAAACGGAAGGTGGCTTAATATTTTATAGAATTTCCTTTCCGGGAATAATTGTTTTGTTTTACTAATCGGATAATGTTAATCTAATATAATAATGAAAATGTCGGACAGCGGAACGGCCTTTGTTTATTATGCATTGCTGAAAACTTTATCTCCGCATAAAGATTAAATTTAATTAGAGCGATAACATCTCTCGCTATTGGAAATAAAGTATTGCAAAACGGTATCGTGTATAGAAGCTGTGCAAAGTGATAATTTTTTAAGGGATTAACACCGGGAATGAGATATTTGTTGATCATTACCTTTATAATCTTCGCGCTGCTTGCCTGTGCCGGTAGTGAACAGATTAAAGAAAAAACTGAAATAAGAGGAGGAACCGGAACCGGCGCCCCCGCAGTTGCGTCAGATACGCCGGAAGAAATCCCGTCGGCATCAACTATAAGCGAAACAAACGTTCCTGATGAAATTTCCTTGCCGCCCGCCGTTCCAGAGGCGCTGGATAACGACGCCATGGAAAAGGCAATGGAACTAAAACAGCATCTTGTGCGTAATGGAGTTCCCGGGCAATGGTTTGACCAACAGTTACGGCATGATCATTTTCGGGTTCATCCCGGCATCAACAATTACTTTCGGAAATCTGCGGAAAGACAGGTTGATCATGACAAAACGCATGACGCCTCCTGGTATTTTGCACGAATGAGAGTGGATGCGAAAATCGAAAAAGGAAAGATATTTATCGCCGCCAACAAAGATATTTTCCGCCGTGCCGAAGCAAAACACGGGATCCACGCGGAACTGATCGCCGCCATCATCGGCATCGAAACCAACTTCGGCGACCAGTTGCATCACGGAAATTTTTACGCCTTCAATTCATTAGTATCACAATATATTTTTACAAAACGTAAAAAGTTTGCCGTGCGCGAAATCACGGCGCTTTATAAATTTTCACAAATGACGGGACGGCAGCCGCATTATTTCACGAGCTCTTATGCCGGTGCCATCGGATGGGGACAATTTATGCCTTCGTCGCTGCTCGCTTTTTTTATTGACGCGAACGGTGTTCATGCGGATACGGATCCCTTCTCGCTGGAAGATACAATTTTCAGTGTGGAAAATTATCTTTATAAACACAACCTATCCGTAAAAAATATCTCCGATGCCAATGCCCGCTATAAAGCTGTTTATGCCTATAATCACAGCGATGTTTACGTTAAAGCGGTGCTTTTGATTTATGATGGGTTGCGTAACAACTTGTAGAAGACCGACCGCTAGTTGTTTTGCCTT
This sequence comes from uncultured Syntrophales bacterium, assembly GCA_964470015.1. Taxonomy (GTDB): domain Bacteria; phylum Desulfobacterota; class Syntrophia; order Syntrophales; family Smithellaceae; genus MVRV01. The sequence continues at coordinate 1,488 of CAYYBK010000156.1, read as the reverse complement.
TTGGTGGGAAACGAAAACAAGGAGAATTAGCCCTGCCCCAGCAAGCGGAATATTTTTAGTTTACCCATTGTAGCATCGACTTCAAATGTTCCTGCTTCTTCAACGTTCACAGGAATCTTCGCGGCATCCCTTGTCTTCTCGGTAATAAGAATGCTGTTGGGCCATTTCTTGCACATCGTCTGAAGTTTGAAAACAAAGTTTACGGGATCGCCGATAACGGTATAGTCTATTTTTTTGTCGAAGCCGATGTTACCGACGACAACTTCACCGGTGTGAATGCTGATGCCTGTGGAAAGAAGCGTGTTAAAGCTTCCCTCGAAGTGTTCATTTATGCCGGCTAGACTGTTCTGCATATCCAGGGCGGCGGCAATGGCATTGTCGGCGTCGGCGGCGCTGGAAACAGGCGCTCCGAAAATTGCCAGCAAACCGTCGCCCAGATATTTGTCCACGATACCGTGATGTTTGAACACGATTTCTCCCATGGTGGAAAAGAAATAATTCAAAAAAGCCACTGTTTTCTGCGGGCCGATGTTTTTGGAAAATTTTGAAAATCCCCTGATATCAATATTCAGCAGCGTCATGTTTTTATATTCGTCAACAAGCGGCTTGCCGTCCATGGTGCCAAGAATGATCTTGTCCACGACTTCCTTGGGAACGAACTTCTGAAACATATTACGGATACTGCGTTCATTCTCGGCCATCGCCACCGTTTCTCTGTAAAGACGGGCATTTTCCAGGGCAATGGTTACCGAGGTAGCGATCGATTGCAGGAGATAACAGTCATTTTCGTCGAATACTCCGTCAACCTTATTCAGAACTTCGATAACGCCGGTTACTTTACCACCGGAAATCATGGGAACGCATAAAACGGACCTGGTCTTGATTCCGGAAATTTTATCAAAGACACCGGAAAAATGAGGATGATTTACGGCGTCAGAGGCAATAATCGTTTTGCCGTTTGCCGCCGCGTGTCCGGCAATTCCCTGCCCGAGTTTGATCTTTAATCCGCGGAGCAGCTCCATATCGAGGTTGAAGGCGACCTGATACTTTAGTTCACCGGCCTCCATCAGCATGAGCGTCCCCGCTTCCACATTAACGGCAACCCGGATCATATCCATCGTATATTTGAGCACCTTTTCCATATCAAAGGTGGAGGTCGAGAGCGCATTCCCCACCTGCCTTACGGTTTCCAGTTCCTGATCTCTTTTTGCCATGGAAAAAAGCAATCGCTCCCTTTCCAGTGCGAGAGCGAGGCCGGCGCTCATCCTGTCAATAAATTTATGAATGCCGCACAACGCTTCCGGCAGCACATTGCAGAGAACGAGCAGCCCCACAATACGATCTTCCACAATGAGCGGCGTAATTACGGCACTGCGACAGCCGTGATTGATAAAAAATTCTCTGTCCACGGGATGAGTCAGCTTATCGGTGTCTTCAATAACAACAGTATATTGCTGCTTAAAAGCCTTGTCGAAGGAAGAACCGGTA
>CAYYBK010000155.1:489-5265 GCA_964470015.1 uncultured Syntrophales bacterium | reverse complement strand
AGGGTCGGTGGGAAGCCATTGATTCCACTACATCGGCCACAGCCATAATTCGTGCCTCCATGATTATTTCTTCCCCTTTAAGATTGCGTGGATAGCCCGAACCATCCATCCGTTCGTGGTGCTGGTAAACAATTTGCGCCAGCGGCCACGGGGATTCTACATTCTTCAGAATCTCATACCCACTTCTCGAGTGTTCTTTAATCAGGGAATATTCAATCTCTGACAATTTTGCCGGCTTGGATAATATTTCGGCAGGGATCGATAACTTGCCAATATCATGGATGGAGCCAGCCATGCTAATACCTTCTATCATTTCCAATGGAAGCCCCATTTCGTCGGCAATGGCGCGTGCCAGATCCGCAGTTCGTATTTGGTGGCCGAAAGTATAAGGATCGCGGATCTCCACAGCGGATGCGATAACCTGAACAGTAACCCCCACTGCCTTCCTAAGGCTTTCCAGCGTCTGTTGAAGCTGCTCCTGCATTTGCTTTTGCGCGGTGATATCTTTATCCACGCCACGATAACCTTTTAAGGTGCTTTTTTCATCAAGTATTGGTACGCCGTTGGTGAGAAGGCATATTTTATGACCGTTGCTTCTGATATTCCAATTTTCCAGATCTTTTAAGGGTGATCTGCGGGCCGCAGTTTCAAAGAATATCGCGGCGATTCTTTTTGCTTCATCCGGGGGCATGAAATCGAACGGCGTCTTTCCGATAATGTGTTCGGCGGGTTCTCCCAAAATGTCCGCCACTTTTTGCGAGCTATACGTATAAACGCCATCCTTATCTACTTCCCATACCCAATCGGCAAAGCTGTAAATTAGGTCCCTCAACCGCTCTTCGCTTTTCCGCAGCGCATCCTCTGCCCGCTTGCGATCAGAAATATCGTGAACTATTGAATGGAGAAAAGTACTTTTATTCGTTACGATTCTGCTGCTGAACACCTCTACATCCCGGATGGAGCCGTCAGCGCGCTTATGGTGGAATTCGAAGCGAACCTTTTCTTGAATTCTGGCTTTATTAATCTCTTTCTTTATTTCTTCAGGGAGAAGCGTATTAATTTCCTGAATATTCATCTGTTTGAGCTGTGCGCGTGACCAGCCATAAAAAATCGCGGCGGCTTCGTTGGCGTCGATGATATTCCCGGTATCTTGATCAATGATCAACTTAATCGCTGAATGGTTTTCGAACAATTTTCTAAAAAGATCTTCGCTGTCCCGTAACGCTTCCATTGCCATGCGAGCTTTCTGGCGCACGGCTTTCTGCTCCAGTGCGGCCATTACCGCCGGGCCCAACCTCCGAATATGTTCTTTGATCACGTAATCCCATGCCCCGGCCTTCATGCATTCAACAGCAGTATCCTCGTTCATCGAACCGGTTAGGATGATGAAAGGTGTTTCCGGTACCCGCTCCCGGGCGATGAGCAAAGCCCTCATGCCGGTGAATTGGGGCATGCTGTAATCGGACAGAATGAGATGGGGCTGGAAGGTGTCGAGGGCATTAACAAAATCTTCTTCAGTTTCGACACATTGAAATTCGCTTTTGGGAAGTACCTGCCTGACCTCGCGTTCGCACAGGCCGGCGTCTGTGGGCAGGTCTTCGACTATCAGGATATTTATCTTTTCGCACATGATTTTTTCTGCTTTCTTCGACTTATCTCTTATTTAGGCGGCTGATTAACGAGTAGCCAGTATAATCCAAGATTGCTCATGGCATCCAGGAAAGCATCGGCACTAACTGGCTTAACCACATAACTGTTTGCGCCGAGAGCATACGCTTCCTGGATATCCGGATCCTCTTGTGAAGAAGTTACAATAACTACCGGAATGGTTCGCGTCTTTTCATGGGATTTAATGGCCTTGAGCACTTCCAATCCATTAAGTTTGGGAAGTTTCAGATCAAGAAGTATAACCCTGGGAAGTCTTGCAGAAAAACGTTCCTCATACAGGCCGCGGCAGAAGATAAAATCCAATGCCGCCGCTCCATCCTCCACTACATAGAACGGGTTCGCAATGTTGCGCTTTTGGATGGCCCGTATCATCAGTTCCGCATCACTCGGATTGTCCTCCACAAGTAAAATATCCACAATATCTAAATTTTCCATAACCATTCCTCACTTTTTTCTAAGTAAATTGCGTCCCTCCTCCAGAAGAAGGACAATGCGCTTGTATATTCTATTATTACTTTCACTCTTGCATAGTAAAATAAAAAACTGCACCTTTGCCTGTTTCCCCTTCCGCCCAGACATTGCCGCCATGTCTTTTTATGATGCGTTGGACAATGGCGAGCCCCACCCCCGTACCCTCGAATTCCTTTGTACTGTGAAGACGCTGAAACACACCGAAGAGTTTTCCGGCAAAGGTCATATCAAAGCCTGCCCCGTTGTCACGGATTGTATAGACGGTTTTATTTCCTTGCTTTTCATCGCTCACAGCGATGACCGCCCGATCTTTCTTTGCAGAAAACTTGACGGCGTTGCCAATCAGATTTATCCAAACCTGGCGGAGCATATTGGGGTCCCCCTGGGCATTGGAGAGGGGGCCAACTTGGAAATCGATCCGATTACGATCATGAGGCGTAGTTAGTTCAAAAAATATTGACCTTGCCATGGTTGCCATGTCAATGGACGAAAATTGAAGTTTTGTTCTTCCGACCCGGGAAAAAGCCAGCAAATCATCGATTAATTTTCCCATATTTCGGGCACTATCGCTGATAATCGAACAGACACGTTTTCCTTCATCATCGAGACTGGAACCGAAATCTTCCAGCAGAATACGTGTATAACCGTCGACGGCCCGCAGCGGTGCCCGCAGATCATGGGAAACTGAATAAGCAAATGCTTCCAATTCCTTGTTCGCCGCTACCAACTGGGCCGTGCGTTCGGTTATGCGGCTTTCCAAATCGGCATTCAAGCGGCGAACTTCGGTTTCGCTCAATTGTAAAGCCCTTTCATTCTTGCGGCGTGATTCGTTTTCTGCCTTCAAATCTTCCAGGATGCTCAGTATCGCGATCTGGCTTGATCTGAGCTTCCGGTTCACTTCCAGCAAGGCATCTTTATCCTGCTTGTGCTCGGTGATGTCCTCCGATATTCCGAGTATGTAGCGGGCATTTCCCTTATTATCGTAAATGGGTATCTTCTTCGTGCGTAGAATGCGGTTACCGCGGTTTCTGACTTGAATGGGTTCCTCCGCTATTTCGACAAGCCGACCAAGTGCAATGACCTCCCTGTCTTTTTCCATAAAGAATTCCGCTTGTTCCTTGGGGAAAATGTCATTATCGGTTTTATTTATCAACTCGTGCCGCGAGTATCCCAAAAGGTTTTCGCCGGCACGGTTGAATTTAACGAAACGAAGATCGGCGGCGTCCTTCAAAAAGATCATGGCCGGGATATTTTCGATGATATCGCGGAGCAATGCTTCACTCCTGCTTAATTCCTCCGTCCTTTGCTCGACACGCTGCTCCAGCGATTCTTTTATCTGCCTGTTTTCCCGGAATTTATCCAGCAGCGAATCGGCCATTTCCCTGAAATTATCTATCAGATAACTCGTTTCGCGTATGGTGCTTTGCGGCCAGGCTTGCTGATGCCCGGACGACAGCTTTTCAGGGATATCCTGCGTAATTCCGCTCAGTTGTCCGATAGTGGCGACGACGCGGCGGCTTAAGAATTCAGCTAAAGCAAAGGAAGCGAGAAGAATCAGAAACAGCAGGATTATTTTTTCTGAATAGCTTTTATAGAGCTTCCGTTGGAACGGCGATACCGGTTGTTCCAGTATCAGCTTCCATTCGGCCAGGCTTCCCACGGTTGATTCCATTACATAGAATGATTTACCCCAGAGGTCGATTGTTGAGGCATTGGGCGGCAGTTCGGGAATCCATCGCGCAATCTCATCAGTCTTGGCACGAGTCATCGTCCCTTTACTACGAGAAAAGGGCGTCATGACTTTCTGATTTTTGCGGTTCGTAACAATCACATTGCCGTTTTTGTCCAGCAGCAAGTAGTGCATTTCCTGGCCGGTGGAATTTATCCGGAGGATGGTTTCAATCCGATCGAAGTTCAGAATGCCCGTAATGTAACCACCGTATTCACCGCGAATAACGACTGGCGAAAGTATAGTCACCATCGGTTTCGGAATGCCCACCCTTGCCATGACTACCTCGGAGAGCATCGGCTTGAGTGTCCGCTTAAGTACTGGTATGAATGGACGATCAGCGAAATTCTTGCCGATGTTGCGTTGTCCGAGTTCGTCGATTAGGGGGAAAATGGCGACGATTGTCGCTTTCTTGTCTAAAAGTGCAATCCGCGAAAAGTTGGCGTCCGACATCAGCGCCTGTTTCAGGTGCGGTTGCATCTGCAACGGAGAAAGCGTCGCCGCCATTTCAGCCAGATGGTGGACAGCGATCTTCCGGTTCTCAATCCACTCCTCCATGCTAATGGTTACACGCTGGCTTTGTTGCAGGAGCGAGGCGCGAATACTCTGGTCAGTTTCGGCCAAATCGACCCGGCTGCTGATAGCCAGCAGAATCAAAGCGGGGCACAATACGAAAAAAACCATCAGATTGGCCACGATTTCCTGGAAAGAAATCAGATAATTGCGTGAATAAAACGAATATCCGGTAAAACTAACCGGGCAGCAAGGGCATTTGCAATGCCATTAACTGCCTGTTTAGTCATCAAAAACAGAGCAGTGCTTAGTGGTAGCTCAGCGATTACATAGAAACAGCACAGGCCCAGCGGGATACCGATCAGGGCGAACACGAAGCAGGCGAAGGGGAACGC
>CAYYBK010000155.1:0-479 GCA_964470015.1 uncultured Syntrophales bacterium | reverse complement strand
CGATAAAAAGCCAGTATAGGGTGTCGGCCATTAGCAAGCTCAGCCGCTGCCGCGTGAATAGCCAGCCAACTATCACCGCTTCGGCGGTCATCGTGATCAAAGCGTAGGGATGGTTCCATGCCACATATGTATAGCTGGCGATGATGGCGGCGGCAACAATACTACGACCGAAACCAAAGAGCTGAAGAATCAGCATGGAAAAAATGCTGCCGAATACGAAATCCGCATTCAGAATGGAAAATTTGAAATAATTACCTGCCAGACCAGCAAGTATCAGCGCAATGTATACAGGAGTGCCATATCGACCAATCATGGTAACATTGATAGATTGTGCCCTGATCATATAATTCTCTCCAGGATTTTATTCCTATTAGATGATTTTGTCTCTTTCCTCTCTGTCCGCCTGTCTGGCATTTTATCTTTCATCCGCTGATCAGGTTCCATGCAGATTCCGTCCCTGGCGGTCAGTGACATCAGAG